>JAHYZB010000018.1:0-23749 GCA_019424645.1 Oxalobacter formigenes | reverse complement strand
AAGAGCAAGGCGGATCTGGAAAAAGTCCGTAATCTTGAAGTGCTGATTTTGCCGGCTGAATTGACTGAATCCATTTCCCGGCATGTTCAAAGGTCGATGGAATGGCAATGTCTGATACAGGACCACCAGATGAGCCTGATCGGAAAAGACGGAAATTTTGAAGTGGATTTGCTGGCGTGTACGCGACAGGCACCCGATTGAAACAATCCCTGCCTTCAAAGCAGGGATTGTCAGTGAAACGGCTTCAGGCCAGCAATTTGGTCAGCCAGGCAGAAAGGTCCTGCACTTCAGGCAGCGACATCGTATGGCCCATTTGATAGGCGTTCCAGTCGACCGTGTAACCAAGTGATTCAAGCAGTTTCAGGGTGTCTTCAGCGCGTGAGAACGGAACGACTTCATCCTGAGTGCCATGAGCAAGGAATACAGGCGTGTTCTGGTTGGCCGCATTCCTGTCGTCAGGGAAGGAATACATAAGTGGCATATAACCGGACAGGCCGATAACGCCCGCCAGTTTTTCCGGATAGCATAAACCGGTGTACAGGGCCATAGCACATCCCTGTGAAAAGCCCGCCAGAAAGATTTTGTCTGCCGGGACGCCTCTTCTTTTTTCCTGTTCGATCAGCATGATAATCTGGTCACGCGATTCGATAATGCCTTCCGAATCTTCCATATCCGTGTCGTCGAACCCGCCGTAGATATCGAACCATGCCCGCATGAAATAGCCACCGTTAGCAGTGATGTTACGTTCCGGAGCGTGTGGAAAGATGAAACGGATAGGGGGGCATCCAGAGAGGTCGAATTCTTTTACCAGTGGCACGAAACTGGAACCGTGGTCTCCCAGACCATGCATCCAGATGACGGAGACTTGTGGGTCAGGGCCGGTATCGGCCTGGCTGTATTGCAAAAATGAGCTCATTGTTTTTCTCGTCGGTTAATGGGATTGTTAAAAGGCGGTTAATAGAGCCGGTAATGGATCAGTTTGTACACTCTGTTTCATGATGCATCCTTTTTTGGACGCCATGCTTTGCAAACGGCATCATTCGTTTCGATATACGGGCCACCGATCAGGTCGATACAATAGGGCACAGCGGTAAAAATTCCGGGAACGATTATGTTTCCGTCCTTGTCCCGGACGCCTTCCAGCGTCTGGCGGATGGCGGCAGGCTGACCGGGAAGGTTAAGAATCAGGGTGGCATGCTCGGGCCGTTCACAGATAACGGCGACCTGACGCGACAAAATGGCTGTTGGAACGAAATGCAGGCTGATCTGACGCATCTGTTCGCCAAATCCGGGCATTTCCCTTGTGCCGACCGACAGTGTTGCATCCGGTGTCCGGTCACGTCTGGCAGGACCTGTGCCTCCCGTCGTCAGGATGAGCGAACAACGGTCTTCATCGACCAGTTCGTGCAGGGTTTTCTCGATCTGTTCATATTCGTCAGGGATCAGGCGCTTTTCGATCCAGATGCGGGATGTGATGGCTGACGCTAGCCATGTTTCCAGTGCAGGAATGCCCAGATCAGGATAGTTTCCTTCATAGGCGCGATCCGAAACGGAAACCAGTCCGATCGATATGTCTTCAGGATTTTTCTTCATCAGCTTCCTCACTTTCGTCAATTTCATCACTATTCTGATTCGAAATGGATGAAGGCGACATGAGTTGCTTCAATTGTCGGTAAATTTCCCGGTACGATTTCGGCGGTTTGTTTTCAGCCGCTTCTTTTTTTGCATTTCTGATCAGTGTCCGCAGTTGCTGGATGTCAGCCGCCGGGTATTGCTGTACGAATTCAGTCAACGCCGAACTATTGGACAAGAGTTTTTCCCGCTGGTTTTCGATGGCATGCATCAAAACGGTATCCGCTTTAAGCAGGCCTTTCCAGCTGTCGAGCGTGTTGTTAATCTGGGTAACGGCTTCCTCATCCAGAGAGCGCATGATCTTGCCGACGTATTGCAATTGTCTTCTTCTGCCTTCGTTGTGCCGGATTTTCTGACATTCCATGATGGCGTCCCGCAGTTTGTCCGGCATGGGAACACGTTTTAACCGGTCGGCTGATTCATTGACAAGTTGTTCGCCAAGTTTTTGCAAGGCGGTCATTTCGCGCTTCAATTGCGATTTGGATGGACGGTCGTATTCTTCTTCCAGATCACTGGAATTGAAACCGCAGGAACCTCTGTTTGAATTTGGCATAATCGTACTTCTGTGTAAGGTCATTAACTCGTTTCTTATTGGCTGCTATCATAACAGCCTTAACAGAACCTTGAAAAAGATAATCTCATGAACGATTCCGATTTTGTGTCTACCGACGATCAGTTGAAACAAATTGCTGAAGATGTATTGAAATATGCACGGGAAAAGGGAGCGTCGGGCGCTGCCGTGGGCATCAGTGAAGGCAGTGGTCTGTCTATAAGTGTGCACAGGGGGGAAATCGAGACAATTGAGAAAAATCAGGACAAGGGAATCGGAGTCACGGTTTTTGTCGGAAAAAAACGCGGTAATGCGACAACATCCGATTTTTCGCAAGAATCCCTGAAACAAACCGTCGAAGCGGCCTATAACATCGCGACATTCACCTCGGAGGACGAGGCAGCGGGTTTGCCGGATGCAAATATGCTTGAACGCCATCCCCTTGACCTCGGACTGTATTACCGATGGCCCATCAATACGGAAGAAGCTGTTGAACTGGCAAAACGCTGCGAAGCCGCGGCCTTTGAAACCGACAAACGAATCTCCAATACGGAAGGTGCCAGTGTCAATGTCAGCCACTCGCATTTCATTTCGGCCAACAGTGACGGTTTTATTGGCGGTTATCCTTATTCCAGCCATTCGTTTTCTGTGGCACCAATTGCAGGTTCGGGCGGTAACATGCAAAGGGATTACTGGTATACCTCTTCCCGAAATCCGGCTGAACTCAAATCGCCTGAAGAAGTCGGCCGTTATGCGGCCGAACGTGCGCTTGCGCGCCTGAATGCCAGATCGATCGGTACCCGGAAATGTCCCGTTCTTTTCGAGGCACCGCTTGCTATCGGTTTGCTGAATTCGTTTGTTTACGGGGTTTCCGGTGGAGCCTTGTACCGGAAATCCAGTTTCCTGCTGGATTCGATGGATAAACCGGTTTTCCCGGATCATATCGGTTTGCTGGAAGACCCACATATCATCGGCGCGAGCGGCTCGGCGCCTTTCGACGATGAAGGAGTCAGAACAAGCCGTCGCCAGATTGTCGAGGATGGTATCGTGAGAGGCTATTTCCTGTCTTCCTATTCCGCACGCAAACTGGGCATGAAAACGACGGGGAATGCCGGGGGTTCACATAACCTGATCCTGAGTTCGAAACTGACGGAAGAAACGGACGATTTCGCAGCGATGCTGCAGAAGATGGGGACAGGTCTTGTCGTAACCGATCTGATGGGACAAGGCATCAATTACGTCACCGGCGATTATTCCAGAGGTGCATCCGGATTCTGGGTTGAAAACGGAGTGATCCAGTATCCGGTCGAGGAAATCACGATTGCCGGAAATCTGAAAGAAATGTTCAGGCAGATAGTCGCTATTGGCGCGGATACGCAGATACGTGGAGCCAAAAAATCCGGATCGATATTGATCGGGGAAATGACCGTTGCGGGTGTCTGATTATCAAATATTCACACTGGTTTTGTGAACTTGTCCAGCTTTTGTCGCCAAAAATCGATGTCGATATGACTGGACGTCTGGAAAGGTGATTTTTCCCAGTCAACGACTCGACGGATGCCGTGGAGCGCGTTGACAGCCCAGACGTCAAAGCCATTCAGGTCGTCAGGTTTTCGAAAACGATGGGCGAAGGGAATCTTCTCCTGTTCTGCAATGACACGGAGCAGCTGGCTGGTCACGCCCGGCAGTACGCGACGTGATGGTGAGGTTGTGCATAACGTCGATCCTTCCCACCATGCAATGCTGGTCGTCAATCCTTCCAGCAAAAATCCTTTGGAACTTGTCAGGATGGCTTCATCAGCACCCTGTTCCACGATTTGATTTCTTGCCGATATCAATTTCATTAGATCAGGCCCTTTGTGCCGGGGCAATTTCCGGAAATCCTTGCCCTTATAATCAATCAGCCTGATCGTTGAATGAATGGCAGGTGCAGGCCGGATGCGGATCTGGAAAACAGGGCAGGATAAATTTCCGGCAAGTTCGATACGTGGAAACCATGAACCGGTTTTCGGCAGTGTTTCGATAGCAGCATTCCAGAAATCCGAAAGCATCCACGGATCGCATTCTGCGAGTTCAATGCAACTGGAAAAGAATCGTTGCCGATGCAAATGCAAGGCACGGACACAACCATTGGTGATGAGCCATGAATCGGCTACCAGCAGCTTTTCTTCCGGTTTACCAGCAATGACCAGTTCTTTTTCTGCTGTGTATTGAAAAATGGATTCATTCGTCACGATGACAGTTCCTGAGTTACGTAAAATCGGTATTGAACAGGTCAAGAAACGCTTTTGCTTTTACCCGGATTTCATTGAATTCCTCTTCCGGATCGGAGAGTGCGGTAATTGCACCACCGACGCCAAACGAGAGCTTGCCATGAGACATGACCAGTGTACGGATGACGATACTTAAATCCACTGCACCGCACAGGGAAAAATAACCGATAGCGCCGGAATAAATGCCGCGCACGCCTTCCTCCAGACTTTCAAGAATCTGCATTGTCCGAAGCTTCGGCGCTCCCGTCATGGAACCACCTGGAAAGGCATCCCGGATGCATTGGCATGGGGAGGCATCCGACCTTATTTTCGACCGGATGGTACTGACCATCTGGTGAACAGTTTTATATGATTCGATGGCAAACAGTCGCGTGACTTCAACACTGTTCGGTTCAGCAGTTTTTCCGAGGTCGTGCCGCACCAGATCGACGATCATCAGGTTTTCAGCGTTCTCTTTTTCACTCGCGACCAGTCCTTCGTAAAGTTTTTTGTCTTCCACGGGATCGTTTGAGCGGCCTCGCGTTCCCTTGATTGGTTTGGACTCGGCAATCCGATCTTTGGAAATGGCAAGGAAACGTTCGGGAGAACAGCTCAGTATGCAAATATCTTTCAGCTGAAGATAGGCGCTGTAAGGCGTCGGATTGGAGCGTCGAAGCATCCGGTAAGCTGTCCAGGGATCGGCAGCGGAACGGGCCGTTGCCATATTCGTCAGGCAGACCTCGTAGGTTTCACCCTGCCGGATATATTCCTGGCTCTTTTTGATGAGTCCAAGGTATTTTTCCTTGTCGTGCCGGAGAATGAAAGGCGATTCAAGGGAAAGCGATTCCGGCAAATCATCAGGTTTTTTCTGAACGGTACGCTCAATCCCCGAAAGGAAGCGGGATGTATCTTCAAACCATTTTTTTGATTCAGGCTGATCGTCATGCCGGGCAAGCGCCAGCAGGTGAACCTGTTTTTCCTGATGGTCTATAACGACGCCGCGGTCGCAAAATACCATGACCGTATCAGGGGATGAGGATCGATGGACATTTCCGGCATCACAATCCCCTTTCATTTCGTAGCCGATATAGCCGAGCCACCCGAGAGCGAATTCAAAAGGCAGCTCAGGCAATTCAATTTCAAAACGATTCAGGTCGCTTTCCAGCCAGTCGAAAAAATTACCCTTGGTTTCCGGATTGCCATTGTTGCCCCTCACTTGGATGGAATGTGCATTCACGTCCACATAAACGGTACGTCCAAGTGCTCCATCCGGTTTGCACAGGTAAGAAAAACGTCCCGAACCATAATCCTGCCGGCTGCTGTCAAGCCAGATAGCGTATTCGGAATGTCTGAAACATTTATCGAAAACTGTCTCGGAATCGATATCCAGCGCCACCTGCTTGTGCAGGAGAATGAGGTTTACTCTGGTTTGCGTTTTTTTGGTTTGTGCTTGAGCAGGTTTGAAAGGGAAAGGCGGGTTTTCAGATGCTTTACCTTTTTCGCTTTGTCGATCATCAGTCAGTTTTCTGAAATTTCTGAAGATTTGCAGCCCGTATTCTGTACAAATTGATTCCGGATGAAACTGGACTCCCCATTGGGGAAAAGATCGATGGCGGATTCCCATAATAGTCCCATCTTCAGCTTGTGCCGTTATTTCCAGACTGTCCGGAATGTCGTAAACCGCGAGAGAATGGTACCTGATAACCGGAAAAGGGGATGGGATGTTACTGAAAATATCCCTGCCATTGTGTGTGACGAGGGATTTCCTGCCATGACGTGCTTCGGTTGCCAGATCGATCCGGCTGCCATAAAACTGGCAAATACCCTGATGCCCGAGACAGATACCCAGAACAGGGATATCTTTCTGTGCAATCACATCCGGACAAATGCCGAAGTCTGCCCGTTTGTCCGGACGTCCCGGTCCAGGTGAGATGACGACATTGTCGAAACCATAAACCATTTCGGGTTTCCAGTCCAGGTCGTCATTTTTTATTACTACCGGAGGGCAGCCGTTGACGGCTGCGATCAGATGATAAAGATTGTAGGTGAAGGAATCGTAATTGTCGATCAGCAGAGTTCTAATCACTTACGCCTCAACCATTACATTATTTCTGTTCTTCAGAACAGAACGTCCTGGACTGGTGTGGCCGGTTTGAACCGGAAACCATGTCGAAGCGGAACAGGCGGCATTCAATCGGGCCATTATAAAACGGCGTTTTCCGGGCTTCTTTCAGGCGAAGCATTTTCGGAACGGCAAGGTCTGCCGTAAACAGGAAAACTGACCAGTTCGGAAATCGCTGTTTAAGTGTGGTTCCCAATGCCTGATAGAACTGGCTCGCCAGTTCGTCGGCTTCAAGATTTCGGTTGCCGCGCACGCCGATACGTTCGCCATACGGTGGATTTGTCAGGATAATGCCGGGCTTCTCTACTGGCATTTTTATCTCCTGCGCTTCAATCTGATGCAGCGGAATGTCGAAAGGGACGCGCGCTTCCTTCAGATTATGCCGGGTCATTGTCAGCATATCGCCGGAAATATCACTTCCGTATATCATCGGGTCGTCCGGTACCGGATTGAGCCTGACGGCATCTTTTAGTGCCTTCCATTTTGCGGCATCGAAGTTGCTGAATTTTTCAAACGAAAAAGTCCGTTTATATCCCGGAGGAATCCCCATCATTATCTGCGCTGCTTCAATCAGGATCGTGCCTGAACCACACATCGGGTCAAGAAGAGGCGTACCCGGTTTCCAGCCCGATATTCTCAACAGGCCTGCAGCCAGATTTTCACGCAAAGGTGCATCACCCGTTTCAAGGCGCCAGCCTCGCTTGAAGAGTGCTTCACCAGACGTATCCAGATAAAGGGTCGCATTATGGGCATCCAGAAATCCGGCAATCCGGATATCCGGCGCATGCGTGTTGATGGATGGCCGAATTCCTTTCTGGCTCCGGAAACGGTCGACAACGCCGTCCTTGATCCGTAGCGTCGTGAAATTCAGGCTCTTCAAAGGCGACTTGATGGCGGTGATGTCGATGCGCAGGGTATTGTCTACATCGAACCAGCTGTCCCATGATTGTTTGACCGCCAATTTGTAAATGTCTTCCTCGGTCTTGTAACTCGATTGCGCAATCCTGAGCAAAACGCGTGAAGCGATACGGGAATACAGGTTGATCAGCCAGCAATCTTCGATATTACCCGAACAATGGACACCGCCCGGAATGGTCTGGTGTATTGCCAGCGTTTTGCTTTTTCCGGCGATTTCTTTCAGTTCTTCGGCAAGCGCGGCTTCCATGCCTCGGGGACATGGACAGAAATAGGAATAAGTGATTGACATACAGGTTACCTTTTGACCGTTATTGATGTAAAAATTTATTTGCGGATTTCGCCATGTCCGAAAACGACATATTTCAGTGACGTCAATCCTTCAAGACCAACGGGGCCACGTGCATGCAGTTTGTCGTTGGAGATGCCTATTTCTGCACCGAGACCGTATTCAAAACCATCGGCAAAGCGGGTGGATGCATTGACCATGACGGAAGAAGAATCCACTTCCCGCAAAAAGCGCAGGGAATGGCTGTAATTTTCGGTAATGATAGCGTCGGTATGCTTGGACGAATACCGATTGATATGGGCGATGGCTTCATCCAGACCGCTGACAACGCGGACAGCCAGTATCGGGGCGAGATATTCCGTTTGCCAGTCTTCTTCGGTCGCTTTGGCAAGATAAGGGTAATCGCTCACTATCTGAAATGCCTTTTCGTCACATCGCAGCTCGACTTCTTCCTCGCGATAGCGCCTTGCCAGAAGCGGGAGTACCTCGGCAGCGACATTTTCCGATACCAGAAGCGTTTCCATGGTATTGCAGGTCCCGTAACGCTGGCATTTGGCGTTGAAACCGATTTCAACTGCCTTGTCGAGATCTGCACTGTCATCGATATAGATGTGGCAGATACCATCCAGATGTTTGATCATCGGGATTTTCGATTCGCGCATCAGCCGCTCAATCAACCCTTTTCCGCCACGGGGAACGATGACATCGACGTATTCCGTCATCGTAATCAGTTCGCCAACTGCGGCGCGGTCAGTCGTTTCGACAACCTGTACCGCCTGTTCGGGCAGCCCGGCTTTGGCAAGGCCTTCCCTGACGAGACCGGCAAGAGCCTGATTGCAGTGAATGGCTTCCGAACCGCCCCGCAAAATGGTGGCGTTGCCGCTTTTGATGCACAAGCCCGCCGCATCGACTGTTACATTCGGCCGGGCCTCGTAAATGATGCCAATGACACCGAGTGGCACACGCATCTGTCCAACCTGAATGCCGGATGGAAGCAGCTTGAGGTTTGAAATTGCCCCAATCGGGTCATCCAGAGACGCAATCTGTTCAAGACCGGTTGCCATCGTCTCGATTGCCTTCTCCGACAGGGTCAACCGGTCCAGAAGTGCCGCTTCAAGGCCATTGTCTTTCGCGATATCAAGATCTTTCAGGTTCGCTGCGCGCAAAAGGGCGACTTCCCGGCGTATCGCCTGGGCAATAAACACTAACGCCCTGTTCTTGGTCGCTGTATTGGCTTTCGCCATCAGGCTGGCGGCTTCCCGGGCCTGTTGGCCGATCCGGGTCATGTAGCTTTTGATTTCCATTGTCGTCAATCGGTTATCTCGGGAAATGAAAACGTTAACATTCCCTCTGCATCAGTTCAAGTTTATGCTATTGAAAGGCCCAGCTGAGTCAGGGCATCCCACGCATCGTCCATCATGGAGTCGGATCGCAATCCTTTGATGATTTTATCGATTTGTGCCGTTTGCTGCAGGGCTTTTTGGAGGTCACTTTTTTCCAGCCTGTTTACGGTCGACTGAATGAATCTTTCACGTTGCCCTCTCAAGCGCAGGTTTTTTGAAATGACGGCAAAAGGCTGTCCCTCTTCCAGAGCCATTTTGCATTTCAGAAGCGTTCTGATTTCGTCCGTTACCGTCCAGAGGATCAACGGAAGGGGTTCCCCTTCCCCTTTCAGTCCGTCGACCATTTTGATGAAACGGGCACGATTGCCTGCCAGCATCGCTTCAGCCAGCTTGAAAACGTCGTAACGTGCAACATTCAGCACAGAGCTGCAGACCTGTTCGAAACTCAGTTCTCCTTGCGGGTATAGCAGCGCCAGTTTCTGGATTTCCTGATGGGCTGCCAAAAGGTTTCCTTCCACACGGCTGATCAGAAAGTCGATGCCCTGTCTGTCAATGGATTGTTTCTGCTTTGCAAGACGCAAGGAAATCCAGTTTCCCAGACGGGACAAATCGATTGTCGGGACATCGATATAAATTCCATTTTTCTGCAAAGCGGAAACCCATGCAGATTTTTGGGTTGTCCAGTCCAGCTTTGGCAGGGTGATCAGGGTAATATTGTCCGGATTGAGTTCAGCGACGTATTCCTGAATGGCGGAGCTGCCTTCTTTTCCGGGGCGCCCCGTCGGAATACGCAATTCGATCAGTTTTTTATCCCCGAAGAGGGACAGTGTGTTGTTCGTTGCCTGAAGCTGTCCCCACTTGAAACTGCGTTCAACTGTCAAAACGTCACGTTCTGTGAAATCACGGGTTCTGGCAGCATGTCGTATCATGTCGGCAGCTTCCAGCAGCAAAAGATGCTCGTCTCCAGTCAGAATGTATAAAGGAGCGAGTTCCTTTTGAAGATGAGATTCCAAAGCTTCGTATTTCAGAAACATAGACGTTACTTGTCCGTTCCGGTTTGATGCCCGGGTTGCTCGTCCATACCGGTTGAGTTGTCGTTTATCTGTTTTCCAGACCCGTCAATGTCCGTTTTTTTGATGGACGACAGCCTTCTCAACAGCTGATTGGCCATATCGTATTGCATGTCCTTGTAAAGCATGAGTTCTTCGTTTTCTTTGGACAAGGCTTCATTATCGTTATACGTCATTGTCCGGCGAAGAGTCAGTTTGGTCGGTTCCATCAGGATTTTACCCTGCGGGGTTTTTACGATGAATTCAAGGATGTAATCCAATGAATACTCACGCACACGTCCCTGGGCATTCAGGGAGCGGTAATCCTTTTTTTTCTTTTCGGAGAGCGCTGACAAAATGACTTCCGCTTCTTTCGGATTGTTGACTATTTTCGTCAGCTTCATACCTTTGATCAGACGTTTAAGACGTGCAGATGTCTGCGAGTCAGCAGGAAAATCGATATAAATGCTCGAAAAGGGCAACTGATCGCTTGTGCCATTGATGCCTCTTAAATGAAAGCCGCATGCCGCAAGCAAAGTGCATGCACATAGAAGAAATATCCAGTTGTAAAAACGTTTGTATTTCATTTTGGCTTCCATTTATAGACAAATCCCTGACTTAAACGACGATATTGACCAGCTTGTTAGGTACGACAATGACACGTTTTGGTGTTCCGGTGATAAATTTCTGGACGTTCTCATTATCCAGCGCAATTTTTTCGATAGCGGCCTTGTCTGCCGTTTTAGGTACCCGAATACTGCTGCGCAATTTGCCATTGACCTGAACGACCATTTCAATTTCATCCTGTTCAAGGGCAGACGCATCGATTTCAGGCCAGGAAGCGTTCAGCAAATCACCATCCGTTTTTTCATAGCCGAGTTCCTGCCACAAAACGTAAGTGATATGCGGCACGACCGGATAGAGCGTTCTCAGGAAAATCGACAGCGTTTCACGCAGGACAGCAGCAAATTCCGGCGAATCCTCGGATTTTGCCGCTTCAAGCGTATTCAACATCTTCATGCTTGCCGATACAACCGTATTGTATTGGATACGTGCATAGTCCTGATTGGCCTGTTGCAGAACCTGATGGATATCGCGTCTCAATGCCTTTAGGGATTCAGGCAGTTTTTCCGGAAGAGGCTGATTGGCCGCTTTTTCAATTGTTTCCTTATTCCTGAACGCGAATGCCCATACGCGACGCAGGAAGCGGCTGGCGCCTTCAACACCGGAGCCGGACCATTCAAGAGTTTGTTCAGGCGGTGAAGCAAACATGGTGAACAGGCGGGCGGTATCAGCGCCGTACTGTTCGATTTGAGTTTGCGGGTCAATACCGTTGTTTTTCGATTTCGACATTTTTTCGATGCCGCCGATGTTGACCGGTTTTCCGTCTTCTTTCAATTGTGCGGAAACAGGACGGCCTTTGTCGTCGAGTTGCAGTTCGACTTCTTCGGGATTGAACCAGCTCTTCTTGCCGCTAGTATCTTCGCGGAAGTAGGTTTCATTCAGAACCATCCCCTGAGTCAGCAGTTTGACGAACGGTTCATCGAATTTGATCAGGCCGAGGTCGCGCATGACCTTGGTGTAAAAGCGGGCATACAGCAAGTGCATGACGGCATGTTCTATACCGCCGATATACTGATCCATCGGCATCCAGTAATCAATGCGTTCGTCGACCATGGCTTTTTCGGAATCTGGTGAGCAGTAGCGCATGAAATACCAGCAGGAATCAACGAAAGTATCCATCGTGTCGGTTTCCCGGCGGGCAGGCTTGCCACAATGAGGACAGGTCGTATTGACGAATTTCTCGTCTTTGGCCAGTGGATTACCTGAGCCATCCGGAATGCAATCTTCAGGCAACAGGACAGGCAAATCCTTTTCAGGAACCGGTACGGCTCCACAATCCGGGCAATGGATAATCGGAATCGGTGTTCCCCAGTAACGCTGACGGGAAATGCCCCAGTCGCGAAGACGATAGGTCACTTTCTTTTCACCAAGCCCTTTTTCTGCCAGAACGGCTGCGACGGCATCAATGGCGTCCTGATAATTCAGGCCATCGAAACGACCGGAATTGATGCATTTGCCGTTTTCCTTGTCGGCATACCATTCATGCCATTCATTTTCCATGAAAGGCTGACCGTCGACGTCGATAACCTGCCGAATAGGCAAGCCATATTTGTGGGCGAATTCAAAATCGCGTTCATCGTGGGCAGGAACAGCCATGACAGCACCGTCGCCGTAGCTCATCAGAACGTAATTGCCAACCCAGACCTCAACGAGCTGGTTGGTCAATGGATGATTGACGAACAAACCGGTTGGCATCCCCTTCTTTTCCATCGTCGCCATATCGGCTTCGATGACGCTGCCCCGCTTGCATTCTTCAATGAATTCCGCCAGTTCCGGATTGTCTTTCGCTGCGAAGTGAGCCAGATCATGTTCCGGTGCAACGGTACAGAAAGTGACGCCCTTGATCGTATCCGCACGGGTCGTGAAAACCCAGAGTTTTCCGTCGCCGATCAACTGGCCATCTGTATCGTGGATATCATGCGTGAAAGCGAAACGGACGCCTTCGGATTTGCCGATCCAGTTGATTTGCATGGTACGGACCCGCTCCGGCCAGCCGGGCAGCTTGTCTGTGACGTAATCCAGCAGTTCTTCCGCATAATCGGTAATACGGGCGTAGTACATCGGGATTTCCCGTTTTTCGATCAGTGCACCCGAACGCCAGCCACGACCATCAATGACCTGTTCGTTTGCCAGAACGGTCTGGTCGACAGGATCCCAGTTAACCGTGCCTGTTTTCTGATAAATGATGCCTTTTTCCAGCATCTTCAGGAACATCCACTGGTTCCATTTGTAATAATCCGGTTTGCACGCCGTCATTTCCCGCGACCAGTCAATTGCCAGACCCATTGAGGCCATCTGCCCTTTCATGTGGGCGATGTTGGAATATGTCCATTCTGCCGGGGGAATGCCATGCGCCATCGCAGCGTTTTCAGCTGGCATGCCGAAAGCGTCCCATCCCATCGGCATCAGCACGTTGTAGCCGTTCATGCGCAGATAGCGATACATCACGTCATTGATCGTATAGTTGCGGACGTGTCCCATATGAAGCCGGCCCGATGGGTATGGCAGCATGGAGCAGGCATAAAACTTCCCTTTCGGGAAACGGGGATCGTTTTCGACGGTTTTATATGCCGCTGTCGATTCCCAATGTTCTTGTGCAGATTTTTCTACCTCTGCATGGTTATATCTGTCTTGCATGATGGCTAACGATAGGAAAATGTAAGGTTCGGTTTTTGACGGAAGATCATATGATAATACGAGTAGCACGATATGCCACTCATTCCGGAATATTTACACGGGATTCACGTCATTCCGTTGAATATATGCATTTTATTTCACTCATTTCCGCAAACGCATTTCGGAAATGAGTGGAAAAACTTCATGAAGTATTACTTCAGGCCAAGAACGTCCTGCATGTCGAAAAGGCCGTTTTTCTTGTTGGTCAGGAAACGGCATGCTCTCAGGCTGCCCTGCGCATAAGTCGCGCGGCTGGCGGATTTATGAGTGATTTCGATGCGTTCGCCTGTACCTGCAAAAAGAACGGTATGGTCACCGACTATATCGCCACCGCGAATGGTTGAAAATCCGATAGTGGATGGATCGCGTTCGCCTGTGATGCCTTCCCGGGAAAAGACTCCGCATTCCTTGAGATCGCGACCGATGGCATTGGCGATGACTTCGCCCATTTTCAATGCGGTTCCGGACGGAGCATCCACCTTGTGGCGGTGATGTGCTTCTATCACTTCAATATCGTAACCTTCTGCAAAATTTCTGGCGGCGATTTCAAGCAGTTTCATGGTCACGTTGACGCCGACGCTCATATTCGGTGCGAACACGACAGAAATGGTTTCGGCTGCCTTTGCGATGGCTTTTTTGCCTTCTTCGTCGAAACCGGTGGTACCGATAATGACCTTGATGTTGTTTTGAACGCAGTAATCCAGATGTTTCAGGGTTCCTTCCGGGCGTGTGAAATCGATGAGATATTCAGCGCCTTTCAATGCTTTAGAAATATCCGACTCGACTTTAACACCGGTTTTTTCACCAAGAAACATACCGGCGTCGTTGCCGAGGTTGGGGGAGTTGGGCACGTCGAGTGCGCCAGTCAAAACAGCGTCGTCCGCTTTCAGGACGGCTTCGATAAGCATATGGCCCATGCGGCCATTGGCACCTGCAATTGCGATTTTCATTTTACTCATTGAATATTTCCGATCAATTGATCATTCGGTGAGGATGGCAGCATTTTGCCAGTCCGGCTCGGAATGCTGATGGGCTCGAATGTCTTAATATTATTTTTGGAAGACGAAGCTTCATCGTCAGTGCTGTCGGTCTGAACCGGTTTTATCCTTTCCGGGCGCTTCACACGTGGCGCAGGTTCAGATACGGATGTCGTGACAGAAGGACTGGCTGTTTCTGACGGAATACGAACAGGTTCGGGTTTGTTCACCTGAACAGGAGTTCTAACTGGTTCAGCTATTTTAACTGGTTCAACAATTCTGGCTGGTTCAACCGTTCTGACAGGTTCTGCAGCCTTGGAAGGCTCTATGGCCTTGACTGGTTCAACGACATTAACCGGTTCTGCTGTTTTGACTGGCTCAATGGCTCTGACAGGTTGAATCGTCTTGACAGGTTCAACAACGTTGACAGGTTCTGCGGCTTCAACTGGTTCTGCTGTTTTTACGGGTTCAGGCGTACTGACAGGTTCGTCCGGAGTGCTGGACGATTCAACTTTCTTTTGCGGTTCCGGAGCGTTTTCCTTTTCAGTTACATCAGACACGTTCTTCTCTGTCGGTTTGTATTCATCAGATGAACTCTTCTTCTGTTTTTCTGTCGGAACCTTGTCACCGGCAATATTCGAGAGATATTGCGCTTCATCGGGCAAATCATCATTGACAATGCGATCGACCAGATTATCCTTGAAAAAGACCGTTACCCGGTTTGTCGTCAGCGCACCGTTCGGTTTCTGAAGCCTGAAAAGATAATCCCAGCGATTGGCGTGAAACATGTCGGTCAATAACGGGGTGCCCAGAACAAAACGAACCTGTTCTTTTGTCATGCCGGGTTTTAATTTGGCGAGCATTTCCGATGATACGAAGTTACCCTGCTGGACATCGACTTTATATGGAGTCAATTTACTGATCCATTTTTTCATGCCTTCGGGCTGCCTGTTCAGCTCGTTGTCGTTTTCGCTGACAAGTTCGCTCTCTGTTTTTGTATCGACAGATTTTGTTTTTACCGGCGCAGGTTTATCCGCTTCGATTGTCCTGACCGGTTTTTCATCTGTTGCTTCCGAAACAACAGGTTTTCCCTTTTCAGGTTTTTCAACTTCGTCAATGAGGGGATTCCTTGAGGCACAACTGATTAGCAGAACGGTTGTTGATGCAAGCAGTACAGGTGTGCGAATGAACCGCCACAGGCTGGCTATTTTGGTATGCATTACGAAGTTCGATCCTAGTAGCAATGATTGAGCAGATTTAACAAACACTATATGATAAAGCAGATATTAATACAGAACCAATTCAGAAACTCATATCATTCTCAAAACTATGAGCAATAATCCTGCCGAATTGAAAGCAACGGGTCTTAAAGCGACTCTGCCAAGATTGAAAATTCTTGAAATTTTCCAAAAAAATCCTGTGCGTCATTTGAGCGCCGAAGATATCTATCGCTTGCTTCTGTCGGAAAACCTCGAAATCGGACTGGCAACGGTTTATCGGGTTCTCACGCAATTTGAGCAGGCAGGGATATTATCACGAAATTATTTCGAAACTGGCAAGGCCGTGTTCGAATTGAATGAGGGATCGCATCACGATCATCTTGTTTGTATCGATTGCGGCAGGGTCGAAGAGTTTCAGGATGATGAAATCGAGAAAAGACAACATGAAATAGCGGACAAGCATGGTTTTGAAATTGTCGATCATACGTTGGCCATTTACGGGCGTTGTGGCTGCGTCAATCCGGACAGTCACAGAAAATGAATGGACATGCTCTTTTCTTTTTGACCGGGATATGAAAAAGGCCGCTTTGATGCGGCCTTTTTCATGAACTTCTCAGGATGCTGAAGAACTGCTTTTCTTTGGCTCTGGATATTCAAAATTACTGGCAAGTGCGTGGTAAAGCGGGACGGGTGACACGAATTTTGAAACATAACTCGCCAGCAACGCAGCAGTCATCAGTGAAAACAACATGTGACTGCTTCCGGTCATCTCCATCGTGATGATGAAAGAGGTCAGTGGAGAGCGGGTGACACCCGAGAGGTACGCGGCCATTACCAGAATAATAACTGCCCCATGTGGTGCGAGTCCCGGAAAAAGTGCGAAGACATTGTCTCCAATACCAGCACCAACGGATAAGGTCGGTGCAAACAAACCTCCGGGAATGCCGCTCAGGGTTGAAACAAGTGTGGCGAGGAACTTGGCGATTCCGTAAAACCAGACGAGCACATTCGTATCGCTTTCCAGGGTCATGCGGGTTGGCTGGTAGCTGGTGCCGTATACCAGACCGTCAGTCATCAGGCCGAGAATAGCCACAATCAGGCCACAGGCAGCCGCAAAAAGGACGGGGTGGCTGCGTACGATACGTTTGACTTTTTCGGGAGGTGTGACAGAGATTATCTGGACTATCCGGCTGAACAGGCCGCCAATCAGTCCTCCGGCAATTCCGCATACCAGAACAGCCGGAACATTGCCCAGCAAGGTCATGGTCGCGTCAGTTTTGCCGAAATAGGTGTAGTTGCCGACGCAGGCAATTGAAACCAGACCTGAAAGAATAACGGTTAACAATGTCGAGCTGTGGGCCTTGAAGACATATTTTTTGGTCAGTTCTTCCATGGCAAACATAATGCCAGCCAGCGGTGTATTGAAGGCAGCCGCAATACCGGCCGCACCACCTGCAAGTGCCAATGTGCGACGCTGTTCAGCCGTTTTAAGGGTGCCGTATCCGTAGAAAGCATGCATGATGGATGCACCAACCTGTACGGTAGGCCCTTCACGTCCGATGGATGCACCGATCGTCAGGCCGCCCAGTAACATGGCTATTTTGCCGAACAGGATTTTCAGCGAAAGCAGATTGCTTTTCTTCGTATGGTCAGGGTCGTCGATGACGGCAATCGTTTGTGGAATACCGCTACCTTGCGTTCCCGGAAAAAAACGCCGGGAGATCCAGGCGATCAGTGCAAATCCGGCAGGCATATAAAAAAGCGCCGCCCATGGAACGTGGCTCACGATCCACTGATTGAGATCGAAGGCGTAATTGCTTGATTCAGCCATTCCAACGCCCGCCAGACCGATAAGGACTGGCGCCAGTATCCATGCGCAGGTACGTCGCCAGTAACGGGCAGTTTTTTGAACGATAACTCTTTTGGTCGGATGATGATGACTGAAATGCGGGAATGGCATGATGGCTAGTAATTGGCTGTTTTGCGTATTATTATATTTGGACAAATATATTTCAAGCTTATCTTACTTTTCAGGGCAATATTTTTAATGAGCAGAAAACCAGAATTGGCGCAACAGTCTTCCACTGGACTCTCCCATCTGGAGATCCTTCAGAAATTCCGGATTATTGTGAGCGCTGCCCAGAAATATTCCCAGCGGGTTGAAAAGCAGCTGGGCGTTACGGGAGCACAGCTCTGGATAATGAAAGAAATTGATGTGGCTCCCGGACTGCGGGTTGGGGAGGTGGCCAAAAAACTTGCCATTCACCAGACGACGGCCAGCAATCTTCTGGATGCGCTTGAAAAGAAAGAAATGATTTGCAAAAGCCGTCAGGAAACGGATCAGAGAATTGTCAATTTATCACTCACTGAAAAAGGAAAGTCATTGATGGACAAGGCTCCCGAGCCTGTGAGGGGGTTCTTGCCTGAAGCCCTGTCTCAAATGAAAAGTGACGATCTCATACGATTGGGGGAATCCATGGACATTCTCTTGCATAGCATTCAGCAGGTAGACGAGGAATTTGCATTGCAACCGTTGCCTTTTACAATGTAAAAAAGCCTGCAGGAAAACCTGCAGGCTTTTTAGATAATGCGGGGGTTGAGAGAGGAAATTACATCATTCCGCCCATACCGCCCATGCCACCCATACCGCCCATACCACCCATATCAGGAGCAGCTTTTTCTTCAGGGATGTCATAGACCATGCAATCCGTGGTCAGCATCAATCCGGCAATCGAAGCGGCATTTTGCAATGCAGAACGGGTAACCTTGGCTGGATCGACAACACCCATTTCAACCATGTCGCCATAAGTGCCGTTGGCAGCGTTGTAACCGAAGTTTCCGGAACCATCCATGACCTTGTTGACAACGACGGAAGCTTCTTCGCCAGCATTGTGAACAATCATGCGCAGCGGTTCTTCAACGGAACGCATAACGATGTTGATACCAGCCTGTTGATCAGCATTGTCAGCCTTGACCTTGGCGTTGGCACGGGCACGCAGCAGGGCAACACCGCCACCAGGGACGATACCTTCTTCAACAGCTGCGCGGGTTGCATGCAATGCATCTTCAACGCGGGCTTTCTTTTCTTTCATTTCAACTTCGGTAGCGGCGCCGACCTTGATGACGGCAACACCACCAGCCAGTTTGGCAATACGTTCCTGCAGTTTTTCCTTGTCGTAGTCGGAAGTGGCTTCTTCCATCTGGACGCGAACCTGTTTGACACGGGCTTCGATTGCATCAGCCTGGCCGGCACCATCGATAATCGTGGTGTTTTCCTTGTTGACTTCGATGCGTTTGGCTTGTCCAAGTTGTTCAAGTGTAACGTTTTCCAGAGTCAGACCGACTTCTTCAGCAATAACCTGACCGCCGGTGAGGATAGCGATGTCTTCAAGCATGGCTTTGCGGCGGTCGCCGAAGCCAGGAGCCTTGACTGCGCAGGTTTTCAGGATGCCACGGATGTTGTTGACAACCAGGGTGGCCAGTGCTTCGCCTTCGATATCTTCAGCGATGATCAGCAGCGGACGGCTGGCCTTGGCAACCTGTTCCAGAATTGGCAGAAGATCCCGGATATTGGAAATTTTCTTTTCACACAGCAGAATGAAAGGATTGTCCATGGCGACAGTCTGTTTTTCTGCATTGTTGATGAAGTATGGGGACAGATAGCCACGGTCGAATTGCATACCTTCGACGATATCCAGTTCGTCATTCAGGGATTTGCCGTCTTCAATGGTGATGACGCCTTCCTTGCCGACTTTTTCCATGGCTTCGGCGATACGTTCACCGATGGAGTGATCGCTGTTGGCGGAAATGGAACCGACCTGTGCGATTTCCTTGCTGGTGGTGCAAGGTTTTGCGATTTTTTTCAGTTCCTCGATGGTGGCTTCAACAGCCTTGTCGATACCGCGTTTCAGATCCATCGGATTCATGCCGGCAGCCACGTATTTCATGCCTTCGCGAACGATGGCCTGTGCCAGAACCGTAGCGGTCGTAGTACCGTCGCCGGCGTTGTCACTGGTTTTGGAAGCGACTTCCTTGACCATCTGTGCGCCCATGTTCATGAGCTTGTCTTTCAGTTCGATTTCCTTGGCAACGGAAACACCATCCTTGGTGATAGTTGGGGCGCCCCAGGTGCGTTCCAGAACGACGTTTCTGCCTTTTGGTCCCAATGTAACCTTGACGGCGTCTGCCAGGATGTTGACGCCTTCAACCATTTTGTTACGGCCGCTATCGCCGAATACGACTTCTTTAGCTGACATGAAATTCTCCTAAATTAAATGTTTGTATACCTTTGGAAAAGCCTTTTCAGGCTTTTGCATGTTTGATCAGTTCTGGACAATTGCCATGACGTCGGATTCATGCATGACGAGCAGTTCTTCGCCGTCAACCTTGACGGTCTGGCCGGAATATTTTCCGAAAAGAACGATGTCGCCGACTTTTACGTCAAGTGGCAGAACTTTGCCGTCTTCCAGGACTTTGCCATTGCCTACAGCGATGACCTCGCCTTGATCAGGCTTTTCTGCCGCATTATCCGGAATAACGATACCGGATGCGGTGGTTTTTTCCTGGTCAACGCGTTTGACAATGATACGATCTTGCAAAGGACGAAGTTTCATAATGATTTCCTTATAAATCAATGTTTTATGTTTTATGGATAACGGCCTGAACGTTTCAGGCCACCTTGAATCTTTTTTCCTGAAATCAGGATCAGGAGAGATTGTTAGCACTCTCTTTCAATGAGTGCTAAGTATATGGGCGGCACATAAAGATTTCAAGATATAAGAAATTTTTTTTTCCGCTTTGTGCCAAAACACAAAATATGTCGATAGATCGAAATCAAACAACTTGTCAGAAACGTGAAACCCGGATTTTATTTGTCCATATCCGTTTTTTTGACAATATGGATCGGATGAACAGTTTCTTTTTGCGGGGGGCATTTGCTGCAGCCGCAGCAGTCGGGAAGATTGTTTTTCAGCTTTTCAGGATTTATTTTTTTAGCGAGTCCGTTGGCGTTCATCAGAGTGAACAGTTTGAATAGGCCATGCCGTATGCGGTATTTGAGCGCATACGAGGCTCCGTATCGGTAAAGGATACAGACCGAGAAAATGATGATACAGGTGACAATCAGATTCTGCATATTCACGAACCCAGGAAAAAACCGGCAATGTGATAAGTCGCAAATGAAGCCAGATAGGCCAGACAAAACAGGTAAGCCGCAGCAAATATCATGACCCACCATGAATTCGTTTCGCGTTTGATGACACCTAAAGTCGCAAAACATTGTGGCGCAAAAACGAACCATGCCAACAGAGACAGGGCAGTCGGCAAACTCCAGTTCGAGGAAAGAAGCGAGGAGAGTGCGACGGACAAATCATCTCCGCTCGCAGAAAGTGCATAAACCGTTCCCAGGGCGCTGACGGCGATTTCCCTTGCCGCCATTGCCGGAATCAGGGCAACTGCAATTTGCCAGTTGAAGCCTATGGGTTTGACAACATATTCAAGTAAATGTCCGAGTTGTCCCGCAAAACTGTATTGAATAGCCGGTCCGACAGCCCCTTCGGGAGGCGAAGGGAACGTTGACAAAGCCCATAACAATACGGACGTGGCGAAAATAATCGTACTGACCCTGACCAGGAATATGCGTGCCCGTATCCATAAACCAATGGCGACATTCCTGATTTGAGGGAGATGGTAAGATGGAAGTTCCATCAGAAGGGGCTGATACTCGTTTTTTCCGACAAGCCGTTTCATGATCCATGCGACAAATATAGCCGCTATGATGCCGCAAATGTACAGGCAGAAAAGCACTAGCCCCTGAAGATTGAACAGCCCCATTGCCCTGTTTGGAATGAACGCGCCGATAATCAGTGAATAAACGGGCAAACGTGCCGAGCAGGTCATAAGAGGGGCGATCAGAATGGTAATGATTCTGTCTTTTTTATTTCGGATTGTCCGGGTTGCCATGATGCCGGGAACGGCACAGGCAAAACTGGATAGGAGGGGGATAAATGCATGACCGGAGAGGCCGATGCTGCTCATTAGTTTGTCGAGCATAAAGGCTGCCCGGGGGAGGTATCCTGATTCTTCAAGAACCAGAATGAAGAAAAACAGGATCAGGATTTGCGGCAGGAAAACGACAATACTGCCCATCCCGGCAATAATTCCGTCCACGACCAGACTCCGCAGTATTCCGTCCGGAAGCATGGCGGTGAAAAAGCTGCCGACACTTTCGACGCCAGCCTCGATCCATTCTTTTGGCAGTTCTGCCCAGCTGAAAACAGCCTGGAACATGAAAAACAGAATGGCAAGAAGAATAGGAAGACCCAGCAGGGGATGCAGGACGAAAGCATCGATGCGCTGGTTCAACGAGTAGGTATCGGCATTTTTCGTGATGGCCGCACCCAGTATTTTTTTTATATCGCCTGTTTCACTGGAACTCTTCGATAATTGACGGTTGATGAGGTCTTCGGGTTTGTGGAGAATGTCGAGAAGGGGCTTGATGCCATTAGACTGAATTGCAGTGGTTTCGACAACGGGGATACCCAGTTCTTTTTGCAATATGTCGAGATCGACGACCTGCCCGCTTTTTCTGGCAAGGTCAGTCATATTCAATGCCAGAACAGTTGGATAACCCAATTGAATGACATCCAGGATCAACTTCAGACTTCTTCTCAGATTCGTTGCATCAGCAACAAACACAACCACATCGATAGGAATGTCTTTTGTCTTGTCAATCAGTGCGCTTCGCGTGATTTCTTCATCCTGGGACAGTGGCGTCAGGCTGTATATTCCCGGCAGGTCGATAATATGAAATTGCCGACCGGTTTCAGTGGTAAGAGAACCTTCCTTGCGTTCAACCGTGACTCCCGCATAATTGGCGACTTTTTGATGGGAACCGGTAAGGCGATTGAAAAGCGCTGTTTTCCCGCAATTGGGATTGCCGATCAGGGCAATGGAAAGAGGATGGCTCATTGCGAATGGATTTCCTGAGCGGATCAGTCAGCGTTGTTGCTCGCCTGTACGACGCGGATTTTTTCGGCTTCGAAACGACGAAGCGCAAAAATGGAATTGCCGACACGGATAGCCATCGGGTCTCTTCCTGGGAAGGCCTCGGCGTGAACCACTATTTTTTCACCAGGCAAGAAACCAAGCTCTTGCAGTCTTGTCTTCATGAAAAGAGCCTCGTCATCGTCGGCAAAACCGATAATGATCGCTGCATCGCCTTTTTTGAGTTGCGCCAGATTATCAATCGGTTCCTCAACAGGGGCTGACAAGTTTTTAAGAAGAGCAAGGCTCATGAATTTATTTATGAATGATAATTATTCTCAATTATAAACGTTTCTCTTTGTAAAATACAACAGTCAGGTCTAAGCTTGCGTTAAAGTGATTCCCCCCTCGCGACAAACAACTATGGAACAACCTTGGAAAATGAGAAAAACAACCGCATTCAGCCGAAAATGGTTTTCCGGATGGTTTCTTGTGCTGGCATTGCCTGTTTTTGCGCAGGAACTGCCGTCTTCAATTAAATATGAACTCGAACTGGCAGGCATACCGGAAAATTCGGTCGGGATCGTAATTGGACAAGTGGATTCAGATAGTACCAGGCTGACTCATAATGCCGATATCGCTTTTGCCCCGGCTTCGACGATGAAGGTGCTTACCACCTATGCGGCGCTTGAGTTGCTGGGCCCGTCTTATACATGGAAAACCGGTGCATACATCTCGGGAAAGCTTGAAGATGGTGTTTTATATGGCGACCTGATTATAAAAGGTAGCGGAGATCCTGTTTTCTCACAAAAAGAGCTATGGTTGTTTATTCGCCAGATACAGGATGCGGGAGTTCACGATATCAGGGGAAATGTCATTCTGGACAGAAATGTCTTCAAAACAATGCCTTTCGATGCAGCCGCTTTCGATGCAGAGCCTTTGAAGCCCTATAATGCAGGTCCTGACGGTCTCCTTTTGAATGAAAAAAAGATTGATATCAGGATTGTTCCGAATGAATCGGCAAACAAGGTTGAGGTGATTTTCGAGCCCAGGCTGGATGGAGTGGAAATCACTCCTCCACTCTTATCAAATGCTGAATGTGGTGACTGGAAAAAA
>JAHYZB010000017.1 GCA_019424645.1 Oxalobacter formigenes | reverse complement strand
TGTTGCTAGAACAAATTTTTCCTGAAGCAAGAATTCAAATGGTAAGTAGCCAAATAAATCCGGCTGTAGTTGCTAAGGCGAATGGTTTTGGTCGTGCGGACGAATATTTGTTCTTTGTGATGTTCGGTTCTGCTGGGCCACAGCGGGTTGCATTAGATCGAGAATGGGTGTCTGCGAAAGGCAGAACTCATACTGGCTCAGTGAGATGGGACTTGTTGCGTCGTTCGGGAACAAATGCGGAACGTAGCCATTCCCCAGGTTGTTTTTATCCTATTTATATAGACCCAGAAACAAAAAAAATTGTAAAAATCGGTGCATCACTTGAAATAGATCAGAGCTATGCTCCCGAAATGGCTGGGCTTGTCTCAATACTGCCTATACGGCAGAACAAGACGGAAGGGAACTGGCAATGGTCTCCAGAGACTCTGGTGGATAGATTAAAACAGGGTCGTGTAAAAATTGGAGGAAATGCCAAGCGGGGATTTACAGTTTACATTTTGAAGAACGGTGAGTACGCGAAAGTTACAAGTGGCGAGTTCATCTTTAAAGGATATGACGAGAATGGTGCATTAGAAGTAGAACCAAAAGAATCAAATACTGTTATCGCGATTCCAGGTACTCAATGGCGATTGAGCTCACATGATGCAACTCAGTATGGAACACGCTTACTTTCTAGCTTCTTGCCAGACAGAAAATTTCCATTTCCCAAGTCGTTGTTTGCTGTTGAAGACGCCCTTCGTTTTTTTGTTGCTAGTAAGTCTGATGCTATTGTTCTAGACTTCTTTGCCGGCTCCGGAACTACTAGCCATGCAGTAATGCGTCTCAACAAGCAGGACGGTGGACGGCGCCAATGCATTAGCGTGACTAATAACGAAGTCGCAGCTGACGAACAGAAGAAGCTGCGCGAAGCGGGGTTGCGCCCCGGAGATGCCGACTGGGAAAAGTGGGGTATCTGCGACCACATCACCAAACCCCGCGTTGCCGCCGCGATTACCGGCAAAACGCCAAATGGCGAGCCGATCAAGGGTGACTATAAGTTCACCGATGAATTTCCGATGGCCGATGGCTTCGAGGAAAACGCCGAGTTTTTTACGCTGACCTATGAGATGCCGGTATCGGTCAATTACAACCTGGCGTTCAACCGGATCGCGCCGTTGCTGTGGTTGCGAGCCGGAGCGCGGGGCAGTCGCATAGACAGGCTCCCAGGCGATGGCTGGGCGGTGGCCGATACTTATGGCTTGCTTAGCAATGTGGATGTGGCCACACCTTTTATCAAGGCGCTGGCCAAGGCCGCTGAAATCCGCATTGCCTATATCGTCACCGATGACGACCGCCGCTTTCAGGCCATCGCCAAGCGACTGCCTGATGGCGTCGAGCCGGTGCGCTTGTACGAATCGTATCTGACCAATTTCAGTTTCACCAACGGAGAGTAACGGATGAAGTTCACGCTCAAAGACTATCAGCGCGACGCCGTCCGCGATTCCTTGAATAACCTGGGCAAGGCTCGCCGCCTATGGCATGGCGAGGCCGACAGGACGGCGTTTTCACTGACTGCGGTCACCGGCGCGGGTAAGACCGTGATGGCCGCAGCTACATTCGAGGCGCTGTTTCACGGTGACGATGAGTTCAGCTTTGATGCTGACCCTGGTGCGGTGGTGATTTGGTTCAGCGACGATCCTTCGCTGAATGAGCAGACCCGCTTTCGCTTTATAGAAGCCAGTGACCGCATCAACTATACCGACTTGGTTGTTGTAGAAAACACCTTCAACAGGCCAAAATTCCAGGCGGGGAAAATCTATTTTCTTAACACCCAGAAACTCAGCAAGAACAGTTTGCTGGTGCGTGGCCATGACCCAGAGGAGATGGCAACGAAGTTGGACGGCACCTTCCCCGACATGCGGCCTGATCTCCGTGCCTACACAATTTGGGACACCATCCAGAACACCATTGAAGATCCGGATTTGACACTTTATCTGGTACTGGATGAGGCGCACCGTGGTATGGGCGCACAGACAGCAGCCAGTCAGAACGCCAAGAGCACCATCGTTCAGCGGTTGATCAATGGTGTGGGCAGCGTGCCCGGTATTCCTGCGGTTTGGGGTATTTCGGCCACGGTGGAACGGTTTAATAAGGCGATTGAGTCAGCAGGCAAGCACATCAAGCTGCCCAATGTGGAGGTTGATGCGTCCAAGGTGCAGGAGTCCGGTCTAATCAAGGACACCATCTTGCTGGATATTCCAGACAATGTTGGCGATTTCGATACCGTGCTGGTCCGACGGGCGACCGATAAATTGAAGGAGTCCAGTCTTGCCTGGAGCGCTTACTCCCAGCAGCAACAGGAAGCCCAATTGGTAGTGCCGTTGATGGTCTTGCAGGTGCCCAACACGCCTGACCCCGATGAAATCGGGCGGGCGTTGGATACCATTTTTAAACAGTATCCGGAGCTGCCTTCCGCCTGCGTGGCACATGTTTTCGGGGATCATACCACGCAGCGCTTCGGTAACCGCGATGTGCCCTACATCGAGCCGCAGCGGGTTCAGGAGTTGACCTGGGTGCGGGTGCTGATCGCAAAAGATGCCATCAGCACCGGCTGGGATTGTCCGCGTGCTGAGGTTATGGTGTCGTTCCGTGGGGCCAGCGACAAAACGCACATCACGCAGTTGCTAGGCCGTCTGGTGCGTTCGCCGCTGGCCCGCCGTATCCCTGGTAACGACCGCCTGAATGCGGTGGACTGCTTATTGCCGAAATTCAATCGCAAGGCCGTGGAGCAAGTGGTCGATGAGCTGACCACCGGCAATGAAGCGGCAACGCCTGGGCGCGTGTTGATCGACTACATCGAGGTGCGGCCGAACCCTGCTGCTGCGCCTGCCGTGTGGGAGGCATTCGAGGCCTTGCCGTCACAAACGCGGCCGCAACGTGGTGCCAGGCCCGCGGTCAGACTGACCGCGTTGGCGCACGAACTGGCGTCCGACGATATTCTGTCCGGCGCAGGCCGACGGGCACACGCCGAGATGCACACGGTTCTGGATGCGTTTCAAGCCGACAACGATGCCAAGATCAAGGCCAAGCGGCAGTCGGTGCTGGTGGTTGACGGCAAGACCGTGAAGGCAGACCTTCGGGGCCAGGGTTACAGTCTGGAACAGTTCTGGGAAGATGCCGATATGGCGGTGATCGACGATGCCTATCGTCGTGCGGCGCGCATCTTCAGCCCGGCGATTGCCCATTCTTATGTTGACCATCTGGCTAGCCAGGAAGCTGACCGAGACGAAGACCCTGAGGGCTTTCTTGAGGCCATCATGGAAGCTCGCGTAACCGTTGCCGGTTTGGGGCTGGTGATGGAAGCGCAGGCCTATTTTGATGCGGAGGCCGATAAGCTAGCGAAGAACTGGTTGACCCGGTATGGGGCGCAGATCAAGGCGCTCAGCGATGATCGACGGGAGTCCTACAGGCAGATCATCGAAATGAGCATGGAGCCGCAGGACGTGGGCTTGCTCAAGCCTGAAGCCCGTTATGAGGCGACCAAGGCGAACGAAAACGGCAAGGTGAGAGTCCTCCCGGTCTGGGGTGGCCACTTGCTGTGCAACGAGGCCGGCAAGTACCCCGCTGAACTGAATGACTGGGAGCGGACGGTCGTCGAGACTGAATCGGCAAAGCCAGGGTTCTCGTTCTGGTATCGCAACCCGCAGCAGCCTGGGCAGGCTTCGTTCGGTATTGCCTATGAGAAATCGGGGCAGTACGGGATTGTTCGCCCGGACTTTCTGTTCTTTGCCACGCAGGGGGATGGCTCTCTCGTCGTTGATCTGGTTGACCCGCACGGCCTGCATTTGAGCGATGCGCTAGTCAAGCTACAAGGCTTAGCCCTGTACGCTGCCAACCATGCCGATGCCTATCGCCGGATCGAGTCCATTGCACAGGTGAAGGGCAGCGACAAGTTGCGGGTGCTCAACCTGAAACGGAGGGAAGTGCAGGATGCGGTGGCGGTTGCCCAGGATGTGGAGACTTTGTTCAGTAGCGGACTGGCAGATGATTACAAATGATCTTGCAATCGCAATTGGCTGGTTAAATTTCATGATTGATCGGTGCTACGCCTAATGACATTAAATGCTATAAAAAAATACCTACAGGAGCATTTGACCGACGGCTTCGTGATGATACTTATCACTATAGGCAGAGGGCCTTGATTTGTAAGCCGCATGGAAGTCTCGTTTGGTATTTGCGCGACGGGGAACCTGTTGTTTACCCTGGTGAATTGGATGATGTCTCTCGACTTATCATCACGCCAGGAGTTGGGCCAGTTGCGCCGACAGCTCCGCAAAGTTCAACAGGAGCGCGATATCTTGTCAAAGGCTACGTCCTGGTTTGCCAACAACGACAGCGCGATCGACAAAAACTTTAAGCACTGATCGAAGCAAACCAGGCCAAACATCCTATTGAAACGATGTGCAAAACCCTGCAATTGAGCTCCTGCAGTTATTATGAATGGAAGCAACGTGCGCCCAGTCAACGTCAAATTGCCAATGCAGCGTTGCGTCAGCGTATTGTGCAAATTCATCAAAGTAGCGACGGCACCTATGGCGTGCCGCGTATTCACGCGCAGTTATGTCACATGGATGAGCCGTCGTCGTGGCTATACGGTGACAATCCGCAGAGATACCAAGGCACGCCTTGCGCCCAACCTGGTCAATCGCCAGTTCAATGCTGCGGGCATCAATGAGCTGTGGGTGGTCGATATGACCTACATCCCCACATGGCAGGGCTTTTTATACCTTGCTGTGGTTATTGACGTCTACAGTCGCAAAGTGGTGGGCTGGGCCTTTGGTGTGGAGATGACAGCACAATTGGTAATCGCCGTTTTGGATATGGCTGTGCATACGCGCAAGCTAGCTTCGGTGATACACCACAGCGACCAAGGCAGCCAATACACCAGCGTGGCCTTTGGCAAACGGTGTCAGGAAATGAAAGTCAGACCATCCATCGGCAGCGTGGGTGATGCGTATGATAACGCAATGGCCGGGAGTTTCTTCGTCTCTTTGGAGTGCGAACTCATTGACAGGAGGAGCTAGCAGACCAAAACGCAAGCGCCGCTAGAGATTTTTACCTGGATAGAGGCTTGTACAACTCGCGTCGCATGCATTCAGGAATCGGACAGCTTTCGCTCATGACGTTTGAAAGGAGATTGACGACTGACATTGAAGTACCGCAAAATAAAACCGCTTCATTGCATAGACAAGAAGCAAATAATCTCCTGTGAACGGGGGGAACTCCACCGCTATGCTTCTTCCAGTTGTAGAATGTGGCCTCGGAAATGCCTGCCTTACGGCAGACCTCTTCTCTGCGGAAGCTGAAGAAAGATATTATTTGAATCTGCCCAACAATAACACCGTTGCCCATCAACTTTAAAAATACCCTCCAAGAAACCTAGGGCGATTCACCTTCAACAGCGCGCAACATCTCCAAAAACTGTTTACAAACTGCTTACATGAAACTGGAAGGCAAAACGCCAACCCCGGAGGATTGGCGTAACCTATTGAATTTATTGGTGGGTTGTGCGTGACTCGAACACGCGACCTACGGATTAAGAGTCCGCAGCTCTACCAACTGAGCTAACAACCCATCGAGGGATGAAATTATATCAGCAAAATTGTCTGAGGTTAATACCGGCGTTGCGGTTTCTGTTGCGCAATATCTTTTTTACCCGATTTTTATCGGGAAAAATGACTCCGGACGGCTTGCTATGTCCTGCTCGCCAGTGATGCCCTGATTTCCGGCTTTTCCATCAACTTATCCATAACTCCCTTCTCTTTTCACCAATTTGGTGCATATTATTCCAGTTTCATGGGGTTTTGGCATGAAAATCCGGCATACAGTCTTCCTTGTTTGTATACGATTGCCCGATCCGAATGACTGATAAGGCTTTTTGTCCTGTAAATCCTGTCGTTAACAGCTTCTTAACAGACACTCTCTTCATATTGGCAACATCTTGATATCGACTCCTTTATAAAAGTTGGCACGCATTATGCGTAAGTTCAATCATAAAAATATTTCAGCTTTTAAAGGAGCATTTCATGAATCGCACGATTGTTGCCATTTCTTCATTAGCCTGTCTGCCTTTGCTTGGCTTGTCCACTGTTTATGCTGAGGAAGCGAAAAACCCGTTTTCCGCCAATGTTACGTTGACGTCGGATTACGCTTACCGCGGCATCAGCCAGACGGATGAACGTCCGGCCATTCAGGGCGGTTTCGATTTCAAGCATGATTCCGGTTTTTATGCCGGTACGTGGGCCTCGAGCATTTCATGGCTGCACGATATGTCCGATGGCGGCGCACCTTCGAGCAGTATGGAACTGGATGTGTACGGTGGTTACAAGCGTCAGTTCGGTGATTTCGGCGTTGATGTCGGTTTGCTGGGGTATCTCTATCCGGGCAGTTACAGCAGTGAATGGAAGAGAGCCAATAATATGAAAGACCCGCACACGCTGGAAGGCTATGTCGGCGGTTCGTGGAAATTCCTTTCATTGAAGTATTCCCATTCGTTTACGGATCTGTTCGGGGCGGACAATACGAAGAACAGCAAGTACATCGATTTTTCGGCCGCTTATCCGTTGACGGACAAGGTTACTTTAAATGCCCATTTCGGCCGACAGATCATTACCGGTTCGGGCAATTCCTATAACGACTGGAAAGTGGGGGCAACTCTGAATTGGCAGGGGTTCGATTTCGGCCTGCATTACGTCGATACCGATCTCGCGAACAAGAAAGAAGCCAATGCGGATGCGCGCGTCATTTTTTCAGTGGGGAAAGTTTTTTAGCGAGCAGGATGTAATAACGACAAGGAGAGCAATATGAAATTGATCAGTGCCATTATCAAGCCATTCAAGCTGGACGAGGTGCGTGAAGCGCTTGCGGCCATCGGGATACAGGGGATGACGGTAACGGATGTTCGGGGGTTCGGGCGGCAGAAGGGGCATACGGAGTTGTATCGCGGGGCGGAATATGTCGTCGATTTTCTTCCGAAAACGAAAATTGAAGTCGCGATTGCGGATGAATTTTCCGAACAGGTGATCGAAGCTATCGAAAAATCGGCTTCGACCGGAAAAATCGGGGACGGCAAGATATTTGTCGTGAATCTGGAAGAGGTTGTCCGTATTCGTACCGGTGAAACCGGCGCGGGTGCACTTTGATGAGGAGTTTATCGTGAAAGCATTGATTTCATTATTGCTGGCTGGCCTTGGCGTTTTTGCGGGTTCGGCTTTTGCCGAAGAGATTACAGTGTCGTACAGTTCTGTGGTGACCGAGCCTTTACCTGTGTTGAGTGCGGGGGATACGGCATGGATTCTGACATCCACAATGCTGGTCATTTTGATGATTATTCCGGGGCTGGCACTTTTTTACGGTGGGCTGGCCCGGACAAAAAACATGCTGTCTGTCCTGATTCAGGTCTTTGTCGTGTTTTCCCTGATTTCCCTGTTGTGGGTCATTTACGGGTATACGCTGGCATTTTCCGGGGACGGGGCGATCATTGGCGATTTCGGGAAAGTTTTCCTTTTGGGAATCACACCCGACACGCTGTCATCGACCATGAAAACGGTGCCTGAATATGTCTTTGTCGCGTTTCAGGGGACGTTCGCCGCCATTACGGCTGCCCTGATCATCGGTGCGTTTGCCGAACGTATCCGTTTTGCCGCGGTGATGCTGTTCATGGTCTTGTGGTTCACGTTCAGTTATATCCCGCTGGCGCATATTGTCTGGGGTGGCGGATTCCTGGCAGCAGACGGCGCACTGGACTTTGCAGGTGGAACGGTCGTTCACATTAATGCCGGTATTGCTGCTCTGGTCGGCGCTTATATGGTCGGAAAACGGATCGGTCTGGGCAAGGATGCTTTCATGCCGCATTCGTTGACCCTGACGATGGTCGGCGCATCGCTTTTGTGGGTGGGCTGGTTCGGTTTCAATGCCGGCTCAGCCGGAGCCGCCAACGGTACGGCAGGTCTCGCTTTCGTGAACACGGTTGTTGCGACTGCGGCTGCAACGCTGTCCTGGCTGGCGGGTGAAGCGATCATGAAAGGAAAGGCTTCCATGCTGGGGGCTGCGTCAGGTGCTGTGGCAGGGCTGGTTGCCGTAACACCGGCAGCCGGGTATGCCGGTCCGATGGGGTCGATCATACTGGGCCTGATTTCCGGGGTAGTCTGTTTGTGGAGTGTCAGCTGGTTCAAGAAAATCCTGAATGTGGACGATGCGTTCGATGCTTTCGGGGTACATGGGGTCGGCGGGATAGTCGGTGCGATCCTGACCGGTGTGGTGGTTTCTCCCGCATTGGGAGGAACAGGCTTGTCCGGTGGCGATTATTCGATGGGATGGCAGGTCTGGATACAGGTCAAGAGTGTTCTCGTCACAATTGCATGGTCCGGTATCGTCTCTTTTATCGCTTACAAAATATCCGACAAGGTCTTCGGCCTGCGTGTGACCGAAGAAGAGGAAAGGGCCGGTCTGGACAATACCTCTCATGGCGAATCGGCTTACCGTTACTAGCCTTTTTAGAGGCAGCCGGTTAAATAAAACGATGGTGCCGATCCGGCGACCGTCTGGCTGCGGGCTTGCAAGGCCCGCAGTTTTTTTATTCGGTGATCATTTTAAATGGCTTCATTGCGGATGCCTGTCAGTGTGAAGCCCAAATTTCCTGATCATAACCGGTCAGGTGATAAGATATGACGTTACGAGAGGAGGGGATATGTCATTTCAGACGGAATTCGAATTTACGCTACCACGGGGTTTTGTGGATGGCAGTGGAACGGTTCACAAGGAAGGGGCCATGAGGCTGGCGACGGCAATGGACGAGATTTTTCCGATGAGAGATCCGAGGGTACAGGGCAATCCGGGGTATCTCGCGGTCATTTTGTTCAGCCGTGTCATTGTCCGGCTGGGAAGCCTGCCGATGGTCGATACCGGTGTCATTGAGAAACTGCATCCGGACGATATGGTCTTTCTCGAACGCTTGTACGAAAGGATCAACGGTCTGGAAGACGAACATTCCCATGATTCATCATGCGGTGGACAATGTTCCTGCGGGCATTGAATTCTTACTACAAGGAAAAAAGTTTTCAGGGTCTTTTTTCAGAGAAGTGGAGAACGGGTTGATTTCCTTCAAGGTTCCCGGAATTTTATGGGATGAAGTGTGGTCAAACGCTTGTTTATTTCTCTCTGGAGGCCTTATGTCTTTGTCAAAAGCGTTGGGTGCTGAATGTATCGGCACTTTCTGGCTGGTGCTGGGTGGGTGCGGAAGTGCATTGTTTGCAGCCGCTTTCCCCGGACTGGGAATCGGTTTTTATGGCGTTGCACTGGCGTTCGGACTGACTGTCCTGACGATGGCTTATGCCATCGGCCATATCTCGGGATGTCATCTGAATCCGGCCATTTCCATCGGAATGGCAGTCGGAGGACGTTTTCCATGGAAGAACGTGATTCCTTATATCATTGCGCAAGTGGTTGGGGGGTGCATTGCTGCTTTTGTCTTGTATATGGTTTATACCGGTCGTCCGGATGTCGTTGTGGGCATTTTTGCATCGAACGGATACGGCGAAAATTCACCGGGTGGATACAGTCTGGCGGCCTGTTTCCTGATCGAGGCAGTTCTGTCTGCCGGTTTCCTGTTCGTTATTATGGGGTCAACTCACCGTCTTGCTCCTGTAAAATTCGCGCCACTGGCCATTGGCCTGTGCCTGACGCTGATTCATCTGATCTCGATTCCGGTCACGAACACATCCGTCAATCCGGCACGATCCACTTCACAGGCGATCTTTGCCGGTGTGTCATGGCCTCTGGAACAGTTGTGGATGTTCTGGACAGCACCGATTGTGGGTGCGGTCATTGGCGCAGCCATTTACCGTTTCGTGATTTCTTCCGGACATGGAAAGGATGGGGAGCTCGTTGCCGTTGAAGAATCTGTTGTTGACGCTGACTGATACCGGTCTGGGAAATGCCCGGTGCGATTTTTCATGGCGCTTCAGCTGATATTGAACGAAACATGAAAATACGTTCAGGCCGGGTACGTTTATGGAATACGCCACGCAGTCGTGTCATCGAATGCGTGGTGTTTCTGAAATTGCCCTGAAAGGATGGCGATTTCAAGTGAAGCGGTTTGAGCCATTGACTGGCCGCTTTACCGTTGTCCTGCCATTTTCTGCCTGTCAGGTGTATTTCCCGGAAGATGTGGCTCTGACCAATAGTCAATGGGAAAGCTGGCGGGAAAGTATTTGTTACAGATTTGTACCTGAAATGCATTTCTTATAAGTTTTTAAACGTTTTTATATAACGTTCATATCTATATCTTGTCCCGGATAATCTTTTTTTTACATAAGTGGCTCTTTTTTAACACATTTTTCATATTGGGCATATAATCTGTACCCCGCTGACGGGCTTTTGTCCAAAAGATGAACGCCCGGGCGCGATGATCAATGTTTTAAGAAAGGATTCGATCATGAATACAATAAAAAATTCGATACAACATGCCGTTATGTTCGGCGGCTTGCCTGCCTGCATGATGGCCATGATTCTCTTCCGCGATCCTTCCAGTCACCAGCCGACGCACGACATGCCGGGTGGTGCCAACCGTTTTGTCAACCGCAGCCGCTCGATCAGTGAACCTTTGCCGGTTACCGAAAGAGGGAATCGTCTTGTTGGCCGTCGGGTCAGAACGAAGATCATTTGACGGACCGATTATCCGGAAGCCGGATCGACGTAAAGGATTCAGGTTACCGGATGGTGTGTGTCAGGCATGAAAAAGGGGCGTTTATCGCCCCTTTTTTCATGATGCCGGTTCATGTGGACGTCAGACATATTCCTTTTTGACGCAATCGACGTAGTATTCCCATTTGCCGTTCTCTTCCTGACGGATCAGGCCATGAACGTCGGTTTCGAAACCGGGGAAACGGTCGTTGAAATCGCGTGCGAATTTCAGGTAATCGACGATGGTCTTGTTAAAGCGTTCGCCCGGGATCAACAGCGGGATGCCCGGCGGGTACGGAGTCAGCAGAATAGCCGTGACACGGCCTTCCAGTTCGTCGATCGGCACGCGTTCGATGTCGCGATGGGTCATGCGGGCGTAAGCGTCAGACGGTTTCATGGCAGGGCTCATATCGGACAGGTACATTTCTGTCGTCAGGCGTGCCACGTCGTAATCACGATAAAAGTCATGGATTTTCTGACACAAGTCGCGCAGGCCAAGTCGTTCATAGCGCGGATTGGCAGCCGCGAATTCGGGCAGGATACGCCAGATCGGCTGGTTCTTGTCGTAGTCGTCCTTGAATTGCTGGAGGGAAGTGACAAGCGTGTTCCAGCGACCCTTGGTGATGCCGATCGTGAACATGATGAAGAAGCTGTAGAGGCCGCATTTCTCGACGATGATGCCGTTTTCAGCCAGATACATCTTCACGATGGATGCCGGGATACCGGTTTTTTCGAATTCACCTTCCAGCGACAGACCCGGGGTGATGACAGTGGCCTTGATCGGATCGAGCATGTTAAAGCCCGGCGCGATGCCGCCGAAACCGTGCCATTTGTCTTCGGCTTTCAGTATCCAGTCTTCCCGTTCCCCGACGCCGTTTTCGGCAAAGTTTTCCGGTCCCCATACTTCGAACCACCAGTCTTTGCCCCATTCTTTTTCGATCTTGCGCATGGCGCGACGGAAATCCAGTGCCTCAAGGATGGATTCCTCGACAAGGGCCGTGCCTCCGGGCGGTTCCATCATGGCGGCTGCGACGTCGCAGGACGCGATGATGGCGTACTGTGGCGACGTGGAGGTATGCATAAGGAACGCTTCATTGAAGATGTTCTGGTCGAGTTTGACTTCTTCGGAATCCTTGACAAGAATCTGGGAGGCTTGCGAGAGGCCTGCCAGCAGTTTGTGCGTGGACTGGGTCGAGAAGATCAGCGATTTTTTGGCGGGCGGGCTGTATTTGCCGATAGCATGCATATCCTTGTAAAACTCGTGGAATGAGGCATGCGGCAGCCAGGCTTCATCGAAATGGAGCGTGTCGATTTCACCGTCGAGCATGGTCTTGATCGTTTCGACGTTATAGACGATGCCGTCGTAAGTCGATTGCGTGATTGTCAGGATACGCGGTTTCTTGTTGACCGCATCACGGGCGAACGGGTTGGCCTCGATTTTCTTCTTGATGTTTTCCGGCTCGAACTCTTTTTTTGGAATCGGGCCGATGATGCCGTAATGGTTGCGTGTCGGCATCAGGAAAACAGGGATCGCTCCCGTCATGATGATGGCATGCAAAATCGATTTGTGGCAGTTGCGGTCAACGACGACGATGTCGCCACTGGCAATGCTGGAATGCCAGACGATCTTGTTGGACGTCGAGGTGCCGTTGGTGACGAAATAGCAGTGGTCGGCATTGAAAATGCGGGCGGCATTGCGTTCGCTCTGGGCAACCGGGCCGGTATGATCAAGAAGCTGGCCGAGTTCTTCCACGGCATTGCAGACGTCGGCACGCAGCATGTTTTCACCGAAGAACTGGTGGAACATCTGGCCGATGGGGGACTTCAGGAAAGCGACGCCGCCGGAATGGCCGGGACAGTGCCAGGAGTACGATCCGTCCTGCGCATAGTGCATCAGCGCGCGGAAGAACGGCGGAGCCAGTCCGTCAAGATAGGTTTTGGCTTCACGGATGATATGGCGTGCGACGAATTCAGGCGTATCCTCGAACATGTGAATGAAGCCGTGCAACTCGCGCAGCAGATCATTCGGGATATGGCGCGAAGTGCGTGTTTCGCCGTAGAGATAGATGGGAATATCGGCGTTCTTGCTGCGGATTTCCGTTACGAATTCACGCAGGGGCTTCAGTGCCTCGTTGATTTCCTCATCCGTGCCTTCGCCGAATTCCTCGTCGTCAATCGACAAAACAAACGCGGAAGCGCGGGACTGTTGCTGCGCGAACTGGGACAGGTCGCCGTAGCTGGTGACGCCAAGCACTTCCATGCCTTCGTCTTCCATCGCTTTGGCAAGCGCGCGGATACCGAGACCGGAAGAATTTTCGGAGCGGTAGTCTTCGTCAATAATGACTATAGGAAAGCGAAATTTCATCGCGTTTCTCCACTGTTCAATATAGAAGAAAAGCAGAACAACTCATTGTTCTGCCACATTTTTCTGGCGATCCGGCGTGCCATGGATTCTTTCCGGAATTATACGTTATCAGCGTTTTTTTGTTTTTCCGCTGTCAGTTTACTTTGTATGAATGACAGGAATTTTTCCTGAATCAATTCTTCCCGTTTTCATTATTGACAAAAGGCAGGAATTAAAAAACGCAGATTGTCGCAGAAATACAGGTTTTGTGGGGTTTTGCGGCCATTTTTTACCTCTTTTTATGTTGTTTTTTTGAAAAGCGGGAAAAACCATAACGTCAAAATTAAACAAAATGTTGAATTTGGATACTTTGCCAGTAAATGATTGAAATTCATTTAATTACATGATTTGGAAAAATTAATTAATTTTTTATATTTTTGAAATGTTGAATTTAAACAAGATATTCTTTTGACAATAAACAGAGGCAACAGCACAATATTCATGACCATTTGGATGTTTTTTCCTGATGCACTTCAAACATTCAATACTCCCGAAATGGTGAGCAGGAGGCCGATATGGAATTGAACTGGATGCTGGATGAGTATGATGGCATTGTTTATGTCATTGATCTGGAATCGTACGATCTCATGTATATGAACCAGAGCGGTTGCAAGACTGTCGGTCTGACGAGAGACGAAATTCTGGGAAGAAAGTGCTATGAAGTCCTGCAAGGGTTTGATTCTCCATGCGGCTTCTGTACCCGCAGGAAACTGGATGCGTCCGGTTTTTACGAGTGGGAATACTATAACCGGCATCTGGGTAAAACATTTCTGTTAAAAGACAGGCGGTTTATCTGGAATGGCAAGCCTGCCCGAATCGAATTCGTGACGGATGTATCGGATTATCGCAAGAAGATCAAGAATAGTGAAAACCAGCGTGAATCCGTTCTGAAAAGTCTGCCCGGCGGTATTTCCAGAATCGATGCCAGAGACGGAAAGACGGTTCTCTGGCATGGAGCCAACTTTTTGCCGATGATCGGTTACACGAAAGAACAGTTTGAAAACGAACTGCATAATCAGTGTTCCTACATCCATCCTGACGATCGTGACAAAGTCTGTCAGATCATGCTTGAAGCAAAGAAAAGCAAGGAAATCATGATGGGCGAAGCACGGATTATCCGTCGCGATGGCGCTATCCGGACGCTGAACATGACATTCAGTTTTGAGGAAGGACGAACGAACGAGGACGGTGTCCCTTCCTTTTATAGCGTGGTGGTGGATGTCAGCGAAGGAAAAGCACAGCAGGAATTCCAGCACAAGGCGCTTGAAGAGGCATTCAATGCAGCCAGGCAGGCCAATACGGCCAAAGCCAATTTTCTGTCAAGTATGTCGCACGATATCCGCACGCCAATGAATGCCATCATGGGGATGACGGCCATCGCCTCTGCCAATGTAAACGATCCGGTGAAGGTGCAGGATTGTCTGGACAAGATCAATGTTTCAAGCAGGCATCTTCTGAGTCTGATCAATGAAGTGCTTGATATGTCCAAGATTGAGAGCGGGCGGATGGATTTGCAGGAAGTCGGCTTTGATATGCCCGATCTTATCCGGAACGTAATGGATATATGTCGTCCCTTGCTGGCTGAAAAGAAACAGGTTATTGAAGTGAATGCTGCGCGGATCACTCACGAGAAAATCCTCGGCGATATGGATCGGCTCCAGCAGGTTTTCATGAATTTTCTGTCGAATGCCATCAAGTACACGCCTGTTGGAGGAAGAATCCAGTTCTCGATAACGGAAAGACCTTTCAGTACGCCGAATATGGGAATTTACGAGTTCGTTTTCGCCGATAACGGTATCGGGATGACGAAGGAATATATCAAGCATATTTTCGAACCGTTTTCCCGTGCGGATGATACGCGGGTCAGCCAGATTCAGGGAACCGGGCTTGGCCTGACGATCAGTGAAAATGTCATTCGCCTGATGAATGGAGCGATTGATGTGGAAAGCGAGGTCGGGGTTGGCAGTTGTTTCACGGTGAGTATTCCGCTGAAATTTCAGGATGAGAATGAAAAAATACTGAAAGAGCTTTCAGGCTTGCCGGTTCTTGTCGTCGACGACAATCAGGATATTTGTGAAAGCACTTGCCTGTTACTGAATGAAATGGGGATGAAGGGACATTGGGTGACGAATGGTAGTGAAGCCGTGGATCAGGTTGTGCAGGCCCATGAGCGTGCAAATGATTATTTTGCCGTCATTCTTGACTGGAAAATGCCAGGAATGGACGGTCTTGAAACAACGAAAGCCATTCGTAAGAAGGTCGGTTTCGATGTCCCGATTATTATTCTTTCCGCCTATGACTGTTCGGATATCGGGCAGGAATGTTTCAATGCCGGTGCGAATGGCTGTCTTTCCAAGCCATTTTTCAAATCCGGAATGCTGAATGTTTTTTCTCGGTATCTCAATGGCCATACAGAAGAAAAAAAAGACGGTGATGTTCTTGAAGATAATATCGATTTGACCGGAGTCCGCATCTTACTTGTCGAAGACAATGTGATGAATCGTGAAATTGCCGAGGAATTGTTGAAGATGAAAGGGGCAATGATTGATTCGGCGCATAACGGCAAGGAAGCGCTCGATATGTTCACTCATTCGCAAGACAAGGCTTACGACCTTATTCTGATGGACATCCAGATGCCGGTGATGAATGGCTATGAAGCGTCTGCAACGATTCGTGATCTCGACAGGGACGATGCCAAAAATGTGATTATTATTGCGCTGACGGCGAATGCATTTTCCGAAGATGTCATTATGGCGAGAAAAGCCGGTATGAACGATCATATTTCCAAACCGATCGATATCAATAAACTCTATCAGATAATCAACAAGTGGATGGTGAAAAGCAGGGTTGATGCCAGACAGGACATGTTGCTGGATTGAAGGCAGTTTTTGGCATTTTCTTTTTCATGATTTATTCCGGGGCATTGTCATGTTCAGACGGCTCCTGATGAAATCCAGTGTGCATATCAAAGGGGAAGGGACTCTTTTGTGGCCATTATCGACTGGAAATGCCGGTGATGAATGGCGATGAAGCGTGTCCGGTCATTCGGGCGATGGACCGGGCAGACGCCAAAAAGGTACCAGTCTGGCACTAACGGCCAATTCGTTTGTGGACGACGGTATCAGGGCAAAAACACTGGCATGAGCGGGCATTTGACCAGGCCGGTCGAGGCGAAGAAAATGGTCTCGTTTGTCAAAAAGTGGCTTGTTATACCCGAAAAAACATTTGGACAAAATAGTTAGGGGCGCAGATTAACTGCGCCCCTTGGGGAGTCACAATCCCGGAAGACCGGGCGGGAGCCCCCTTTTCCGTGGCGTAAGCCACTGGAACCTGTTATAACCGCTTATGGTCAGAATTTATGGGTAATGCCCACCTGTACACCGGTTACGCTATCGTTATTGTAACCGCTGCCCCGGAAGAAATTGGAAATGGCATTGTTTTCAAAGTCCGTATAGGCCAGAATGCCGTACAGCGATGTTCTCTTCGACAGGTCGTAGATGTAACCGAGACCGTATTGTTTCAGGTCTGCCGAACTGTTGTTTGCCCAGTAGTTTCCGCCATCTGCTGCAGCGACGCCACTGACGTTTTTAAGCTTGACGTAGTTGAAGGACGCTTTCAGAGTGCCAGGGCCAAGTTTGTAGTTCAGGCCGAGAATCCAGCTGTTCATGGTGGCGGCAACACCGTTGATCAGTGTCGAGTCCGCAATACCGCTATTGGATTTGTCTCCGTTATACCAGCCCTTGTCCTTGGTTTTTTCGTATGCCAGAGACAGTCTCAGATTGCCCCAGCTATAGGCGCCACCGACATCCCAACGGTAGGAATCGTTTGAATCGGTGAGGCGGCTCCATGCACCCAGCAGGGTAATCGGACCATTGTCGTATACCGCAGCTGCCGCGTAACCGTCGTTATCCGCACCAGCCTGAACGAATGCATTATTGGCGTCGTTGCCTTTGGTGTTTTTGCCCAGACTGTATGTACCCGTCAGTACCAGTCCTGACAGGCTAGGGCTGTCGTAACGGATGGTATTGGAAATGCGGCTTGAGCGCTGGGTGGAATAAGGCATGTTGGCGATACTGTCGTTATCGAACGGGTCCAGTTTTCGTATTGTTTCGGTCGGGATTTCATCCACGCGTCCGAGGCGAACCGTACCGAACGGGCCACCGATGCCGACGTTGGCTCCACCGTCCCAATCGACTTCACCCAGATTGGTACCGTCGTTTAAGTTGATTCGTTTTTCGATCATGAACAGGGCTTTGTATCCGTTTCCAAGGTCTTCCGTTCCCCTGAAACCGATCCGGCTTTCATGGTTGTTGCCCATCTGGACGTCACTGCCGGTTTCCTTGACGATACCGGTATCAGCGATACCGAGTGCAAAAAGTGTCTTTTTCATTATTTCTCCGATTACCTATCCATTAAATTGGCCGATATGTCTTGATTGACCTGATTCCTGGCGACAGTACTTGCGCGCGACTGGATTCAATCTTCATTCGGGTTTGACTGTGGCGTTTTGATAAAAAACGAAAAAAAAGAATTAATTGAAGAAAGTGTCGTTTCTGCGTTTGGAAGTGTCTTGCAGAGACAACATGCTGGGAAAAGATCACGGTGGAAAAACAACCATAAAAAAGGCACGCATTGCTGCGTGCCAAAATTTAACCCTGAAGGTTTGCCGAAGTAAGGGAAGGCTTTTTCGGCAGTTTGTCCCGGAATCAGAACTTGTGGTTGATACCGACCTGAACGCCGGTCACGCTGTCGTTCTCGAAGCTCTTGCCGCGGAAGAACTGGGCAACGCCCTTGTCTTCAAAGTCGGAATAGGCCAGCTGGCCGTACAGGGTCGTCCGTTTGGAGAGGCTGTAGAAGTAACCGATGCTGTATTTCTTCACGTCGCCGGAGTCGTCCCTGGTCCAGTATGCATTGGTCGAACCTTTGACATCCTTGACTTTCGTCCAGTTGAACGAGCCGGCTACCTTGTGAGCGCCGTTGACGTATTCAGCTGACAGGATCCAGTTGTCCTGTTTTGAACGGACGCTACCGATAGTGTCATTCAGTTTGCCGCTCGGTGAACCGAATTTCCAGCCTTTGTCATCCGTTCTTTCGTAACCCAGACCGATTCTGACAGGGCCGATTTTGTAAGCGCCACCCAAACTCCAGACGTTTGACGAATTGGAATCGGACAGACGGGCATAGTTGGCCAGTAACAGCAATGGGCCGTTATCGTAGTTCAGACCGATGGCGAAACCGTCGTTGTCGGCGCTGTTTTTAACGAATTCCTTGCCGGAATCACTACCTTGTGTATTGCCGCCCAGATAGTATCCTGCGGAGACTTTGAATCCGGAGAAACTCGGGGAATCGTAACGGACGGTGTTGCTGATACGGCTGGTACGCTGGGTGCCGAGCAGCATGCTGCCGACGCCTTCCTGATTGAACGGGTCGAGACGGCGGAAACTTTCGGTTTCGATTTCATTCACCCGACCCAAACGGACGGCACCGAAGGGACCTGCCAGACCGACGTTGGAAGCGCCATCCCAGTCGACGCCGTTAATAGTACCGTCGTTGACGTAAAAACGTTTTTCCAGCTGGAAGGTTGCCTTGTATCCGCCACCGAGGTCTTCGGTTCCTCTGAAACCCAGACGGCTGCTGTTCCATTCACCCATTTTCAGGTCGGAACCGGTTTCCTTGATAAGGCCGGTATCCATCAAGCCATAAATCGTGACGTTGGTCTGTGCATGTGCCATGCCTGCAAAAGCGGCCAATAAGGACAATGCGAGAAGTTGCTTTTTCATTGATCACTCCAGATGTAGTTTGTGTCTTTTATTGCTGAGACAAACGCTGTTTTCTGCTTGCTCATGATCATCTAAAAGCTTTTGTGTGACGGTTTCGTGACAATGAAATAACGGGTTTGCCGTCTTGCCAAAAATTGCGGAAATGGCCAAAAAAACGTTGCGTACGTGCATCATCCTGTTTTTGGCTGACTGAAGGTGAAGGGAAATGGCGAATGGCGAAGTGAATAATAAAAAACGCGGAATTCTTTATCCGCGTTTTTTCATCAGGGTGATTTTATACGAGGTGGTACTTTTTGGCTGGTGAGCCTGTCAGGTTCGAAACGCTTGCGATGGCTTCTGCAAGATAGAACACTTCAAAAACGGGATTGTCTGCCATCCGGTATATGGAACGGACGACTTCATTTTCTTCCATGATCCTGTTTTTGACGGTCATGTTGTTTTCGAAGACCACTTTCCCTGCCAGCCTTAACCAGGTATGTTCCGGCGAGGCGACGGAGAGTTCGACGTAAGGTTCATTTTTCAATTCGGCATAGACGTCTTTGCGGTTGCTGGTGCAAAACCAGAATTTGCCGTCGTCTTCCATCATGAAATGAAACGGCCTGACCTTGGGTTTGCCGTCGAGACCAATGGTGGCGAGAAACTGGACAGGGTTTTCCTTTAAGAAACGGACGATGACTTCCATATTGTCCTCCTTTCGTTTTGTCCGGCCTGACATGACAATCACGACGGCCGGTGTTGATGACGGTGGAGGTTTGCCAATACTGAAGGTGTTAAAGCAGCCTCACCTTCATGGTATCCCCACTTATTCATCTTTGCCATGACCGACAGGGGAAAACAGGGGAAATTGTTGCGGCAATGACAGAAAATATCTTTTCATCATGCAGGCAGGAAAGAAAAATGGAAAAAAGGCGTGCAGATTGCGCTGCACGCCTTTTTTTGAGGACAGGATCAGTCTTGAAGGCCTGTTCGGCAGGGACGGAGAGTGTTTCCCTGAAGTCCGGTTCCTTAAAACTTGTGCGTCATACCGAATTGTACGCCGGTGACGCCGTCCTCGTCGGAGCCATTGCCTCTCATATAGCCGGCCATGGCTTCCCTTTCATAATCTGTATGGGCGACCATGCCATAAAATGATGTCCTGCTGGACACATCATATGTATAGCCGATCGCAATGGTTTTCAAGTCCGTTGAATCACTATTATTCGTGGTCGCCGTTCCTGAAGCGGCTCCTTTTGTATCTTTCAGCTTGACATAGTTGAGCGATGCATTGACGCGGCCGTTGCCGGTGGCGTATTCCATTCCCAGCTGGAGATTGGGCTGGTTTTGCCGGGTTTCCACGATATCGTAATTGGTGGCGATATCAGGGGTGGTTTTCCCGGACATGAATCTTGAAACCCGGTTGGTAGGATCTTGCGATTTTTCATAGCTCATCGAAAAACGGGCAGGCCCCATTCCGTAAGAATTGTTGTCGGCATTGACGGTTCCGGATTCCCTCGTATCTGTTCTGAAAACGGACGTATTTTTTGAAGCATATGGCAGAGGGGAAGCTTTTTGCGTGAAAACAGATGAAGCCAGTTTGACGCTGCGACCGTTTTCCCAGGTTTTTCCGGAGTCAGGCAAATTGTTTACGAACCGGTAATCCGCAATATTCTGTTGGGTTTTTCTTGAAGATGGTTTGACCGCAGCCTGACTTTTATTATGGTTTGAAACGGCAGCGAAGGGCTGTTTATTGTGCCAGTGCTGATGGATATCTTCTGTTTTTCTGTTTTGGGGCGCTGCCTTGCGGGTTTTGCTTTTTCTGGATTTTGCAGCGGACGGATTCACGGAGTCCGTTTTGCTGACGGCGGCATGTGGGGAAACACAGAGGAGCGCAGCAAAAAAGCCGAGCACAGCCATTACCAGCCATTTTGTTCTGAAATGGCTGGCAGGAGGTATCACAGGACAAGATATTGCATTTCTCATCGATACAACTCCAGGTAAAGGCTCTAAGACAATGAAATTTTATGGTTTTTTTACGTTTATAACCTTTATTCTTACAATTTATCACACATCATTTTTCCTGACTACCGATTCAGGGCAATTATTTGCAATTTGGAGAATGAAAGGGACGTTAGACGGATTTTTATCAAGAAGAACGGCTATACCCGCGAAAAAAGATAATAAACCGGCTTGAATCAGCACTTTTTGATCATTCCTGTAAAAAAACGTGCCCCTGAGGGCACGCACAAATGACGACAATGCTGTTTTTGTTTTTTTGAAGGCAAATGAAACCGTTTTTAATCGGTCAGAATTTGTGGGTAATACCGACCTGAACGCCTGTGACGCTATCGTTTTTACTGCTGCCGCGATAGAAATCGGCAACCTGTCCATTTTCAAAGTCCGACCAGGAGACCATACCGTACAGGGTCGTCCTTTTGGACAGCTTGTGTTCATATCCAAGCGAGTATTTTTTTATGTCCTTGCTGCCGTTCCATTTGCTGGAATGATCGATGTCCATGTAACTGAACGAGGCATTGATCCGGCCTGCGCCCAGCTGGTAAACCAGACCCAGAATCCAGTTATCCTGTGACGACCGTTTTCCGGATTTGATTGATCCCTGTTTCCAGCCCTTGTCGTGTGTTTTTTCATAGCCGAGCGAAACTTTAGCCGGTCCGAAGGCGTAAGCTCCACCCAGATTCCAGACAGATGAATCGTTCGAGTCGGACAGTCGGCTCCAGTTTGCCAGTGCCGATACCGGTCCGTTATCGTATTTGACCGATACGGCATAACCGTCGTTATCGGCACCCTGATTTTTCATCGGGATATCGCCGGTGGCAATCGTATCGCTATTCATGTTTTTTCCGAGCGTATACGTGGCACCCAGTTTGAAACCGGACAGGTTCGGGCTGTCGTAACGCACGGTATTCGAGAGCCGGGTCGAGCGTTGGGAGCTTAAAAGCATGCTGCCGACGCCGAACTGGTTGAACGGATCGAGGGTACGAAAGGTTTCCGTAGGCAATTCGTTCAATCGGCCCAAACGGACGGCACCGAAAGGACTGGAAATGCCGAGATTGGAGGCGCCTTCCCAGTCAACACCGCTTATCGTGCCATCGTTCAGGTTGAAGCGTTTTTCCAGCTGGAAAGTGGCCATGTAACCGCTTCCGAGATCTTCCGATCCTTTAAAACCGATACGGTTGTTTATGTTTTCTCCCATTCGAACGTCCGTTCCGGTTTCCTTGATAAAACCGGTGTCGACAATGCCGTAAATAGTGACATTGCTCTGGGCGCATGCCAGGCCGGAAATGGAGCCGAGCAGTGCCAGCGCAAAAAGGTTTTTCTTCATTATTACTCCGTAAATTGTCAGGGGATTTGAAAATCCCTCTTTAATGAATTAAAAATGCCTGAAGACATTTTGTATAATGTGAGCGCATCGTTATTCAAAAATAGAATAGCGATGCGCTATTCCGAATAGTAATAGCGGTTTGAGGCAGGATGGTGGTTTTTTTGCATCATTGGGCTGTTCATTAAATTTTTTTCAGGAAGACGGTAACGTCTCACTGGTTCAACGGTTCTTGCTCATCGGTTCCGGAAAACAGGTCTTCGCGATGTTTCCGGAAATAAAGGGAGAAGAGATGGCACAGGGCAAAAGAATGAGTCGCATACAACGACGTTCAGGTGGTTTCACGCTTTGACGTAATGAAACAAGGATTGATTCGCAAGGGAATCATCAGGCTTCGTCGTGCTTCCTGTCATGGGGACACGGATTCGTTTTCGACTCCGATGTGGTATGGATGTTGATTTCCCTTTCAGTTTGTACATGGCCGGACAGGGCGATGTAACGCTTTCGGGGGTCGCGCGCAGGGGCGGGGGGTATGCCTTTCTGATGGCATTTGCAATGGCAGGCTGCATCGGTGGCGGCCTGCATGTCATGCTTTAAAGACTCTTGCGAGCGGATCGGGATAATATTGACGAAGAAGGAAACGAACACACCGATCAGGGTATCGAGCATGCGGTTCAAGGCAAAACCGGAAATGCTGGTGTCGGTTCCATGGGTGACGGTGACGCTCAGAAAAGCGATGCAGGTAATGTTCGTCAAAGCGTTCTTGCGCATGAAATCGACGAGATATTTGAATGGAGCCAGTGCAAAGGGATGTTTTTCTTCCTGTTGGGGGCTGGTGATTTTGAAATGGTGCGGTTTTTTGACGATTTCGGCAAGAAACATCAGGGGGATGATGCAAAACGAGATCAACAAATAGGCAAAGACGGGATGTGCTTCCAGTTCGATGCCGCGGATCAGGAAAAGCACGAACATCCCGGTGAAACCACCGATCAGGGTGCCTATCGTCCGGTTCAGCCCGATACGGAACGTACTCTTGATTTCCGGTTGCAGGCAAATCACTGCCGCGATGGCCGAATAAAACGGTGCACCGGTTCCGATATCAAAAAAAAGATAAATCAGACAGCAGATAAAAACGGATATCGCTGCCTTGATAATGACAATTCCCATATCAAGTTGATAATAAAGAGAGTTTTCATATCTTAGCCAAAAGATTTGTCAAAGTTCTTGACCTATGTTTTTGTTTTGAGAAATTGATGCGTGATTTTGCCATCTTTGGGCAAATGATGAGGAATGAGGCAAAAAAGGACGTTAGTCGTCTGAATGGAATAAGGAAGGGTTTGCCTTACTCTACGTCATGCATTTCTCGTCCGGTGACGTTTGCTTCGGCACCCATTGGAATGATATTGACGAAGAAGGAAACGAACACGCCGATCAGGGTATCGAATATACGGTTTAGGGCAAACCCTGAAATACTGGAGTCTGCGCCGTGCGTGATCGTCACACTCAGGAATGCGATACAGGTAATGTTGGTCAAGGTGCTTTTACGCATGAAATTGGCAAAAACGATCAGTGGGGCAACTTTGAGGAATTTGCTTTCCCTTGCTTTTCTAAGCATGTTTGAGATTGAACCTCTTTTGAAGGATTCGGCCAGAAACATCAGGGGAATGATACACAGGGAGATCAGGAAATTTTTGAGGGTAGGAAAGGAAAAGAGGGAGAATTCCCGCAGGATGAACAGAATTGTCATTCCCGTAAAACCACCGATCAGGGTGCCTATCGTCCGGTTCAGCCCGATACGGAACGTACTCTTGATTTCCGGTTGCAGGCAGATGATCGCTGCAATGCCCGAATAAAAAGGGACGCCTGTACCGATATCGAAGAACTCATAAATCAGGCAGCAGATAAAAACGGACAAAGCCGCTTTGATGATCAATTTTCCCATAGCGTAAAAGGCAACCGGTTTTACAGATGACAAACTTCCCGACAGGAAAGTCTAGCAGCTAATGACCATTCGTTCCATTCAGGAAAACTGAATGAATAGTCTGCAAAATATAGAGGACTGCTACCGTCTGGATGAGTGGTTCAATTCAGACAGGTGGCGTGGAGAAGCAAGCGTTTTCAGGCAATCTGTACGTTAACTCACTGCTCAAGTGTCCGGCAATACCTGGCTAAATCTCCAGTCACCCGGATGGTGGTTCTTGTTGCAATGAGTTTCGGGGGATTCAGTTATTCTTCCAAATCTCTCGCGATAGTTCACGCGGTTCCAGCCCCTCGCATAAAATTAATCATCTTCCAAGCGACCTGCACAGTGGATCACCAGACAGATAATTTGATAATAAATTGTTTATTCAGTATTTTATGTGAATTGAATTGCTTTGAGTTCGTTTTTTTAATTTTTTAACATATTGATTTAAAACGAATTCTTTTGCAGCCAATTTTCGAAGGGCACATGAGGTAAATTAAAGTGGCGTGTTAAAGGTTTTTGACGAACCGTGAAAGTGAGACGGTTTTTGCCGGTTTCAAAAGTGATAGTAGTATGGCTTGATGTTTTTCGGTACCGGTTATCGAAGCACCTGATTCATGATTTCAAACATTTTGTCCGGGTCCAGCGGTTTGGCGATGTGACCGGTCATGCCGGCGAGGGTGGATTTGGCGATATCTTCGATGAAGGCGTTGGCGGTCAGGGCGATGATGGGAAGTGTGTCTGTGTCGGGTCTGGCAAGGTCACGGATGGCACGGGTCGCATCAAGGCCGTTCATGACGGGCATCTGGATATCCATGAAGACGATGTCGTAGTGTTTTTCTGGCATGCCGAGTATTTTTTGAAGGGCGATTTGTCCGTTTTCTGCCTTGTCTATATCGATTCGGGTCAGTTTCAGGAATTCCTCGGCGATTTCCATGTTCAGCTCGTTGTCTTCAACCAGCAGGGCACGTTTGCCTTCAAATGTCCGTCGGGCACACGATGGCGAAACGGCTGTTTTTGTTTCGATGTCGCCTTTCAGGATTTTGAAAGGAATGCTGATGGTGAAGGTAGTGCCTTTGCCGGGTTCGCTTTCAAGCTGGATGTCACCGTTCATGAGCTGGACGAGGTTTTGGGTGATGGTCAGTCCAAGGCCGGTTCCCTGTATTTTGTTGATGCGTGTATCGTTGCCGCGTTCGAAAGGGTCGAAGATTCGGGCCTGAACGTCTTTGCTCATGCCGAAACCGTTATCGGAAACCCGTATTTCAATATTGGTGTATCCGGGTGGCGCTCCGATCCTGTCACTTATGTCGAGGTCAATTTTTCCATTCGCTGGCGTATATTTGACGGCATTGGACAGGAGGTTTTGCAGTACCTGCTGCAAATGGGGAGCGTCTCCGATGACATTTTTATGAACGAGGCGATCTGTATTGACGGTGAAACGGTGATGTTTCTGAACAATGAACGGCCCGATCATTTCGGTGGCTGTTTCGACCAGTTCTTCAATGTCGAACGGCTGTTCTGCCAGGATCAGGTTGCCGCTTTCGATTCGGGACATGTCCAGTATTTCGTTGATCAGTGACAGCAGATGGCCTGATGAAACGGAAATGGAGTCAAGGCATTTTCTGGCACGTTCGCTGTCGTGAAGGTTCCGGTTCGCCATATGGCTCATGCCAAGAATGACATTTAACGGTGTACGGATATCGTGGGACATGCATGAGAGGAAATGGCTTTTTGCCGCGTTGGCCTTGTTGGCGGCGTCGCATGCGTCTCTTAACGCCTGGCGCTCAAGCGCCTCCTGTTTTTTCTGCTCATCGATGTTTTGGGCGGCGATGACGATCTTTACGGGGATGCCGTTTTTGATTTCGAGCGGAAAATACTGGTGGCGAAGCCATTTATATTCCGTGCCGAATTGCCGCCTGTATTCGATTTCGTAGAATTTGTTCTTTATGGTCGACAGGCGCGCAATGTTTTCAGGATTGCCCAGAAACCGAAGGCGTTCCTGATCTTCGGGATGGACGACAGAGTCGCAGTATTGCATAAAGGAATGCTGGAACTCCTGCCCGTTTACCGGAACGTTGCGGATGTCTTCATAGATGTTGTTGCGGATGATTTTGTAGGAATCTTTTTCAAAGTCGACAAGATAAATGATCAGGTAAGTTTCCGAGAGGGCATTCAAAAATGCCTGGTTTTCGTTATATTGCTCTTCGAGCGAGTTCAGCCATTCGGTTTTTTGCTGTGACGTTTTTTCAAGTTCGTTGTTGACCAAACGGGTTTTGTAATTGTTGTACGCCACCTCGGACAGGAGTTGCGCCTGCATGTAAAGGAAATTGGCGAGCGCATCCATTCTTTCTCTGGAGACGACGTTGATGTTTTTGGCGGCTTCAAGACATTTATTGGCATCGATGTCCAAATTGGCGGCAATGTCACGGAACTGTTTTTCTTCCGGTGCCTGTCCCAACACTTGTCCACCCATGACGGAGCCGATGAAGTGCCCATCGACAATCAGCGGCGCTGCAAAATCGACGAGTCCGCCGTGACAGGTGTAGATGGCCGGTTTCCCGGTTTCCATGGCCTGTTTTCCGCCCAGTTTGTCACATTCCTCGCAACGCTTTCTTCCTTCGGGAGATTGCCTGATGATAGCCATGCAGAAGTGTGAAAAACAGGTGGGTTCGGTGACGGGAACACCATTTGAATCGGCGATGACGGCGGCGATTCCTGTCATATTGGAAAAACTGCTCTGGAAACGTTGAAGGGTTTCAACGTCTAGAAGGTCGGTCAGATGAGGTGTGTCCATGCATGCTTTCCGATAAGGGCTTTCGGCAGAAAAAAACGGCTTTTATTCCTTTTTTGATCATAAACTCAAAGAAACAGTTTTGCCAGAAAGAAATACCTCTCTGGAATTTTTTAACAACATGTTGAGTCCGTCTGCGTGTTTTCCTCTTTTTGCCCGGAAGGAAAACGGAAATAAAAAAAACGCCGGAAAACGGCGTTTTTTGAAAATGTGAGATCAGGGAGGGTCAATCCTCATAAGGGTTGGCGATCCCCAGTTTTGCGAGGATTAGTTTTTCCAGTGTTTCCATTTCTTCCGCTTCTTCATCGTCCAGATGGTCGTAACCTTGTGCATGCAGGGTGCCGTGAACGACGAGATGGGCGGCGTGGGCTTCAAGGGATTTGCCCTGTTCTTTTGCTTCCCTCTCCAGCACGTCAGTACACAGGACGATGTCGGCCTGTGCCATCTGTTCCGGCATGTCGCCCTGATCCGTTTCCAGTTCCGGCTGGGACGGATCGGCGTCGGAAAGATCGAATTCGTCCATGTCGTCATACGGGAAGGTCAGCACGTTGGTGGCGTAGTCCTTTTCGCGGTATTCACGGTTTAAGGTACGGCCTTCTTCGGCATCGACGAAACGCAGGGTGATGATGGCCGGCATTTGAAGGGCGGCCTGCACCCAGCGCCGCAGTTTCGGACGCGTCAGGGTGGTTTTCAAACGTTCGTCCGGATACTGGACAGACAGGGAAAGCGTATGTTTTGAACTCATTTCTTTTCTGCTTTCACGGCTTCTTTCTTTTTGGCCGGGGCGGTTTCTTTTGTCTTCTCCGTTTTGTGGGCTGGTGTGGATTTCGCTGCGGTTTTCGCTTTCGTCGCATCGGCTTTCGCGGCTTCTTCCGCCTTGACGGCTTCGGTGATGGCGATTTCCGCTTCTTTCATGCGTTCGTCGTTGTTTTTGCGCTTGTCGGAACTTTCATAGGCGTCAACGATACGTGCGACGAGCGGATGGCGCACGACGTCGGCGCTGGTGAACTGGCAGAAGGAAATGCCACGGACGTTTCGCAAAACATTCAGGGCGTCGATCAGGCCGCTTTTCTGGTTGCGCTGCAAATCGATCTGGGTCACGTCACCGGTAATGACGGCCTTGCTGCCGAAGCCGATTCGGGTCAAAAACATTTTCATCTGTTCCGGCGTGGTGTTCTGGGCTTCATCCAGAATGACGAATGCATGGTTTAAGGTACGGCCGCGCATGTAGGCGAGTGGAGCAACTTCGATGGCCTGTTTTTCAAACAGTTTCTGGACACGTTCGAAGCCAAGGAGATCGTAAAGGGCGTCGTAAAGCGGACGCAGATAGGGATCGACTTTCTGGGTCAGGTCGCCCGGCAGGAAACCGAGGCGTTCACCGGCTTCGACGGCCGGGCGCGTCAGGATAATGCGCTGGACGGCGTCGCGTTCCATTGCGTCGACGGCGCAGGCGACGGCAAGATAGGTTTTGCCGGTACCGGCAGGGCCGATGCCGAAGGTGATGTCGTGTTCGAGAATGGCTTTCAGGTAATCGACCTGCCGCGGGGTACGCCCGCGCAGGTCGTTGCGGCGGGTTTTCAGTACCGGATTGGTCATTTCGGATTCAACCAGTACGGCGGCAGGTACGCCAGCGGCGAGATTGTTGTTGATCGCACGCTGTTCGACAAGCGCGAGCTGGATATCGTTGACCGAAACGGGTTTGTCGGAGACGGCGTAGAAATCCTCGATGACTTGCAGCCCGAGCGAGGCGTTTTTGCCGCTGATGATGAAATTGCCGCCACGACGGGCGATTTCGATATCCAGTGCAGCCGAGATCTGGCGCAGGTTTTCGTCCAGTGCACCACACAGGTTGGAGAGCCGGGTATTATCGACCGGTTCAGGGGTGTAGTACAGGATGTCAGGGTTATCTTTGTTTTTGCTTTTCACAGTCGCTCCGTTTGTTGACGTGGGCATGAATGTTAATTGTATTCTTGTAATCCGGTTTTGTTTTGCCTTTTGTCGCCGATCCGGATTTAATTATCGGTATCGGTCAATTCTCCACGCAATGCAAAATTGAAGGTTTCGGTTATTTTCACGTCGACCATTTTACCGATCCGTTTTTTGGGATCGTCTCCACAGGGAATGTGAACGACACGATTGTTTTCGGTGCGTCCCTGAATCTGTCCCGGATTGCGCTGGGAAAGGCCTTCGATCAGAACACGCTGGACGGTGCCCACCATGGCTGCGTTATGATGACGGGTTTGTTCATCGATCCGGTCTTGCAGTTTTTGCAGGCGATTCTTGCGTACGTCCAGCGGGATGTCGATTGTCAGTGAGGCTGCCGGGGTGCCGGGACGTGGACTGAAGAGGAAGGAATAGCTGTTGTCGAAATCGATGTCGTCAATCAGTTTCATCATGGCATCAAAGTCATCGTCGGTTTCACCGGGGAATCCGACGATGAAGTCGCTTGAGACGAGCAGGTCGGGCCGGATGGCTTTCAGCCGCCGGATGATGGATTTGTATTCGAGTATGGTGTAGCCCCGTTTCATGGCGGCCAGTATGCGGTCGGAACCGTGCTGCGCTGGCAGATACAGGTGGCTGACGAGTTGCGGGACACGTTCGTACACGTCGATCAGCCGCTGGGTGAATTCTCTCGGATGGCTGGTGACGAAGCGGATGCGCTCGATGCCGGGGATGTCGGCAACGGTTTCGATCAGCAGGGCGAAGTCCGCGGTTTCTCCGCCATCCATTGCGCCCCGGTAGGCGTTGACGTTTTGCCCCAGCAGGGTAATTTCTTTCACGCCCTGTTCAGCCAGTCCAGCCACTTCGACGAGTACGTCTTCCAGCGGGCGGGACACCTCGGCGCCACGGGTGTAGGGGACGATGCAATAGCTGCAGAATTTGCTGCAACCTTCCATGATGGATACATAGGCGGTCGGCATTTCCACGCGTGCCGGGGGCAGGTGATCGAATTTTTCAATTTCGGGAAAGCTGGTGTCGATTTGCGCCTGACCGGTTTTTTCGTATTCATGGATCATTTTCGGCAGGCGGTGAAGCGTTTGAGGCCCGAAAACGATGTTGACGTAGGGAGCGCGTCTGACGATGGCTTCGCCTTCCTGCGAGGCGACGCAGCCGGAAACGCCGATGATGAGGTCGGACTTGTTTTTGCGCAGGCGTTTGTTGATACGGCCGAGATCGGAAAACACCTTTTCCTGTGCCTTTTCGCGTACGGAACAGGTGTTTAGCAAAATCAGGTCGGCTTCTTCGGCCTTGTCGGTACGGATGTAACCGTCGGTGGCTTCCAGAAGGTCGGCCATTTTGCCCGAGTCGTACTCGTTCATCTGGCAGCCGAATGTTTTGATGAATACTTTCTTGTGCATGGTGTTGCCGGTTTTGCCGTCAGTTGACGGAAGTCTCAATGAATCCGCCAGTTTAACCGAATTTTCAGGCGATATAAATAATTGATCGTCAATGCAATTTGGTGGACTGGGACAGTTTTTTTGCCACGATGGCATTTAAGGAAATGCCTTCGCGCGCCGCTTCTATCGCGAGCGCACGGTGAAGGGTCTTGTCGATCCTGACATTGAAGCTGCCGGAATATTTTTTTCTGGCAGGAGCGACCGGAATTTTCATGCCTTTGTCCTGATACGTTTCTTTCATCGCTTCCCAGACGATGGCAAGCTCCGCCAGCGCCGCTTCCGGGGTTTTCCCGAAAGCCGAAATATCGGGCAGTTCGGCAAAGTGCGCCAGCCATGCGCCTTCGTCATCGAGATATAAACTGACGGAAAACCCGTCGAATCGCTGATCCATATTAGTGTCTCCCTCACCCTGATTTTCGGGTGTCTGTCATGTGATTTTAAAAGATATCCCTGTTCTCGTTTGTCGCTGGAGATCATTCCTGTGGTTTTTCTTGCCGTTCCATGATGAACAATATTCGCCTGACCTGATAGGACTTGGCGTATTTGCCGTAAGACTGAATGGGGACGAGTTCATTCTTCGGCGATATCCATATTCTGTGTGATCCCTTCTGGCGGGAAAATGTCCAGCCTTTTGATTTCAAAAGTTTCTCCAGCTCCTCGAACGCCAGTTTGTCGGGCGTTCGTTTCGCTTTCGCCAGCAGTTTTTCACGTTGGTTCATTTTGTAACTGTATATAGTTACAAATGGGGCGTCAAGCCTGATGTTTCCTGATGGACGGGGTTCCTCCTTTTTTTATATGACTGCCTCAGACGCCTGTTTTAACTGTTTATGACAAACATTTCAGAATTTCGTCATTTTTGTAACAAAGTTGTCATATTCGTTTTTTACAGTGTGCATATCCCAATTTTTTTAATGAAGCGAGGATGTGTATGAAAGTCTCTTTTACGGGCAAGTTAATCATGGCAGCGGCATCGGCAATGGTCTCTGCGTCGGTTTGTGCAGCGGATATTACGGGGGCCGGAGCGACCTTTCCTTATCCGATTTACGCAAAATGGGCCGAATCGTACAAATCGGCTACGGGTAACAAACTGAATTATCAGGCGATCGGTTCCGGCGGCGGCATCAAGCAGATCAAGGCCAAAACCGTCGATTTCGGCGCTTCGGACATGCCATTGAAAGCATCCGAATTGCAGGCCGCGGGTCTGGTGCAGTTCCCTGCGATTTTAGGTGGTGTCGTACCTATCGTGAACCTGCCGGGTGTCAAAGCCGGACAGCTGAAAATGTCCGGTGACGTGTTGGCTGACATTTATCTGGGCAAGATCACCAAATGGAACGATGGCAAGATCACGTCGATGAATCCGGGGGTCTCCCTGCCGGGTTCTGCCATTACGGTCGTGCACCGCGCTGACGGTTCCGGTACGTCTTTTTTGTGGACGGATTATCTGTCCAAGGTCAGCCCGGACTTCAAGGCGAAGGTTGGTTCCGGCACGGCGGTCAAATGGCCGACCGGTGTGGGTGGCAAGGGTAACGAAGGTGTTGCCGCCAACGTCCAGCGTATCAAGGGTTCTATCGGTTACGTCGAATACGCCTATGCGAAGAAAAACAATATCGCCTATACCCAGCTGAAAGGCAAAAACGGCAAGTTCGTTACGCCGGACGATGCTTCCTTCAAACAGGCCGCAGCAAAAGCTCCCTGGAGCAAGACGCCGGGTTATGGCGTGATCCTGACGAACGGTTCCGGCTGGCCGATTACAGGGGCATCTTTTATCCTGATGCAGAAAGTTCAGGCCAATCCGGCCAAAGGTGCGGAAGTGCTGAAGTTCTTCAACTGGTCATTCAAGAACGGCGGCAGGATGGCAACCGAGCTGGACTACGTCGCCCTGCCTGCTCCAGTCGTGAAGATGATTGAAAAATCCTGGAAGACTGAGTTGAAGGGTGCAAACGGTCAGGCTGTGTGGAAATAAGAGTAAGTGACCGAAATTGAATGTTGGTTTTACTGTTGCCTGCTTTTCCACAAGAGAAGCAGGCTTTCAGTTCAAAAAATTGGTTGAAAAAATGAAAACAGGTGAATTCAGATGAGCGTACCGGTTTCAGTGTTGGATAAGGAAGCTTCCGCAGGCAAGGCAGAGGGCGGAGAAAATTTGATGGAGTCTGTCTCGGAACGGATGAAGGCGATCAGCCGCCGCCAGAAATGGCAGGACGGCATTTTTCATGGGGTGACGTTTCTGTTTGCCCTGTTTGTGTTGATGGTATTGGCAGGCATACTCGTTTCGTTGATTCACAGCTCGATTCCTGCCTTTAAAGAATTCGGTTTTGCATTCATCACGACGGTGGAGTGGGACCCGGTCAACGATGTGTATGGCGCGGCAATCGCGATTTTCGGTACCCTGATGACGTCGTTTATTGCCTTGCTGATTGCGGTGCCGGTCAGTTTCGGGATTGCCCTGTTTCTGACGGAACTCTGTCCTGTCTGGCTGCGCCGTTCGCTGGGAACGGCAATTGAACTGCTGGCAGGGATTCCAAGTATTATTTTCGGTATGTGGGGCCTGTTTGTTCTGGCTCCGCTTTTTGCCGATCACGTCCAGCCTATGCTGGAATCGACGCTGGGGAGAATTCCCGGCCTCGACCTGCTGTTTACCGGCCCGGTGATGGGGATCGGTGTTTTGACCGCCGGCATCATTCTGGCGATTATGATTATCCCGTTCATTTCTTCCGTGATGCGCGACGTGTTCGAGACAGTGCCTGCGGTTCTGAAGGAATCGGCTTATGCGCTGGGCTGCACCCGCTGGGAAGTGATGAAACGGATTGTATTGCATTACACCCGTAACGGTGTGGTTGGCGGAATCATGCTGGGTCTGGGCCGTGCGCTTGGCGAAACGATGGCGGTCACGTTTGTGATCGGTAATGCCAACAAAATTTCCTCGTCCTTATTCGCGCCGGGCAACAGTATTGCATCGACGCTGGCGAATGAATTCGCTGAAGCGAGTTCGGAACTGCATATTTCGGCCCTGTTCGCGCTTGGCCTGATCCTGTTTGTGATTACCTTTATCGTGCTGGCGGCTTCCAAATTGATGCTGGCACGGATGGCGAAGAAGGAGGGTTTGTAAGATGAGACGCAAAAGCACTGAAACGATTGTCAGAAGGCGCAAATTGCGTCACGGGCTGGGCATGCTGATGTCCGTTTCCGCGATGGTTTTCGGAATCGCCTTTCTGGTCTGGATTTTATATACGCTTCTCGTCAATGGGGTGGGTGCGCTGAACTGGGCATTCTTTTCCGAAACGACGCCTCCGCCAGGTGAAGAGGGCGGCGGTCTCTGGAATGCGATTGTCGGGACGGTATTGATGGTGGCTGCCACGACGGCGATTACCACGCCGGTCGGCATTATGGCCGGGATGTATCTGGCCGAATACGGTGAAACGAGCTGGTTCGGCAAGGTGACCCGCTTTACGGTCGATATCATGCTGTCGGCGCCTTCGATTGTGATCGGCCTGTTCATTTACGCGATTGTCGTCGCCAACATGAAGCACTTTTCCGGCTGGGCGGGCAGTTTCGCCCTGTCGCTGATCGCGTTGCCGGTGGTGGTCAGAACGACGGACAACTTTTTGAATCTGGTGCCCCCCGCATTGCGTGAAGCGGCGTTTGCACTCGGTGCTCCGAAGTGGAAAGTGGCAACCAGTATTCGTCTGAAAGCCGTCAAGGCGGGGGTACTGACCGGTGTACTTCTTGCCGTGGCGCGCATTTCAGGCGAAACCGCTCCCTTGCTCTTTACGGCCCTGAATAACCAGTTTTTCTCGTCGAACATGAATGCCCCGATGGCAAACCTGCCAGTCGTGATTTACCAGTTTGCGATGAGTCCGTATGACAACTGGCGCGAGCTGGCATGGGGTGGCGCGTTTCTGATCACGCTGGGTGTGCTGGGACTGAATGTCCTCTCGCGTGTCGTTTTTGCCCACAAGGCCGAGAGTTGATCGCTGTATGGCGAATAAAGGAATGGATATGAATTGCACAATGAATGGAACGAGCCAAAGACCGGATGGTAAAGGCGCTTCAGTGGAAAATGACATGGCGATTGCGATGATGGCACGGCCGCAGGCGAATGAGGCTTCGCAGGCTAAAACGGAAGAAGTTAAGAAAAGTATCGAGATAAAGAACCTGAATTTTTATTATGGCGATTTTCAGGGACTGAAGGATGTGGATCTGACGATTCACGAAAAGAAAGTGACGGCGTTTATCGGCCCGTCCGGCTGCGGAAAATCGACGCTATTGCGCACGATGAACCGGATGTATGACCTGTATCCGAAACAGCGGGCACAAGGCGAGATCCTGTTCAGGGGAAAGAACATTCTTGATTCCGACGTGGATGTGAATATGCTGCGTGCCCGGGTTGGTATGGTATTCCAGAAGCCGACCCCTTTTCCGATGACGATTTATGAAAATATTGCCTTTGGCGTGCGTCTGTATGAAGACCTTTCCCGTGTGGAAATGGACGAACGGGTCGAGTGGGCACTGAACAAGGCGGCGCTCTGGGGTGAAGTGAAGGACAAGTTGCACAAGAGCGGGCAGAGTCTTTCCGGCGGACAGCAGCAGCGTTTGTGTATCGCCCGTTGCGTGGCGGTGAAGCCGGAAGTGCTGTTGCTGGATGAACCGACTTCGGCGCTGGACCCGATTTCGACGGCGAAAGTGGAAGAGCTGATTGCCGAACTGAAGGATGAATACACGATTGCGATAGTGACCCATAACATGCAGCAGGGTGCGCGTTGTTCTGACTATACCGCTTACATGTATCTCGGCGAACTCGTGGAATTCGGCGAAACGAACAAGATCTTCATGCGGCCGGAGAAAAAGGAAACGCAGGACTACATTACCGGACGTTTCGGCTAGGGGGAAAATGATGAATTTGACGGACAACAAGGAACGGGACGGAAAACAGATGTCGGGAATGCATTCTTCCAAACAGTACGATCAGGATCTGGAATGGATCCGTTCGAAGGTGCTTTTGATGGGCGGTCTGGTTGAAGACCAGTTCCGTGACGCGATGATCGCGTTGGAAAAGGGCGACGAAGTCCTGGCTGACCGCGTCATCAAGGGCGATGAAAAGGTCAACAGACAGGAAGTGGAGCTGGATCATTCGCTGACAGAGCTGATCGTCAGGCGGCAGCCCGCTGCCAACGATTTGCGCAATGTGACGGCGACGGGGAAAGTCATTACCGATCTGGAAAGGATTGGCGACGAGGCGACGAAAATCGCACGCTCGGCCAAAAATATCCGCTCGCGTGAATTGCTGCTTCCCAACCACTACCAGACGCTGGCAGGTATGTCGAAAACGGCACGGCAAATGCTGCGCGAGGCGCTTGACGCCTATGCCCGAATGGACAGGGAACAGGCCATCAGGCTGATGGCGCTTGACGCCGTTATCGACGGGGAATTTCACGATATGATGCGTGATCTGATCGAGTATATGTCTGCGGAACCGGGTACGGTCGCGGCCGGTCTCGATATTCTCTGGGCCGCCAAGGCAATTGAACGCATCGGGGATCATGCGACCAATATCGGGGAATACGTGATTTATGTGGTGGACGGTGAAGACATTCGCCATACCGATTATCGATTGCAGTTTCAGGGGGCGATAGAGTAAGCTGGAAGGGTCTGGCGTTTTTTGTCTTTCCGGCAATTTTTGCAATAGCCGGTCAGATGGAATCATCGACTGACGGAAATTTTAAAACGGGAAGCTTTTTCAATGGCAAGTGACGAGATTTCGATTCTGGTAGTGGAAGATGAACCGGCGATTGCGGAGTTGATCGCTTTTTCAGTCAAGTCCGCCGGCTGGCGTCCGGTAACGGTTTTTTCCGGTAACGACGCCTGGACGGCCTTGCAGCGTTTTCGTCCGGACGTGGTTTTGCTGGACTGGATGCTGCCGGATCTGTCCGGTTTGCGCCTGTTGACCCGGATTCGCGAACATCGGGAGATGAAAGCCCTGCCTGTCATCATGCTGACCGCAAAAACACTTGAGGAAGACAAGGTGGCCGGTCTGGATCAGGGGGCGGACGACTATATCACGAAGCCGTTTTCTCCCAAGGAGCTGGTCGCCCGCATCAATGCCCTCTTGCGCCGCAAGGTGCCGGAAAGGGCGAAGAGCCTTTTGCGTGCGGCAAGTGTCACGCTCGACCCGGAAAGCTGTCAGGTTACTATCGGCGGCAGTGACGTCGAGATGGGCAATTCCGAATTCAAGCTTTTGAAATTTCTGATGGCCAACCCGGACAGGGTCTTTTCCCGCAGCCAGTTGCTCGACAAGGTGTGGAGCAACCAGCTGGATATCGAGGAAAGAACGGTTGACGTGCATGTCCTGCGGTTGAGAAAAGCGTTAAAGGGGCAGGAAAATCTGGTCAGGACAGTGCGCGGGATGGGCTATATGCTCTCGGAAAAGGACAAAAGTGAATGAATCCCCACGTGTTGTTCTGGATTCCGGCAGCCTTGCGGCTGGCGTTTATCTGGATCGGTTCTGCGGTATTGTGGTATTTCTTCGGGCCGATTATCGGCCTTCTGGCAGGGCTGGTGTTTACGACGGCAATTACCGTCTCCCAGCTTTATTATCTTGCTGAACTCGATATCTGGCTTGATTCGCCCAGAAGCGAGCGCTTGCCGAACGGCTGGGGTGCCTGGCATGCCGTTTATGCGCACCTGTATCGTTTGAATCGCAATGAGGAACGCAGCAAAAAGGATTTGACCGAATGGCTGACGCGGTTTCGGGAAGCGATGAGCTTTTTGCCGGATGGTGTGGCGATTATGGACAATGTGCAGTTCCTGGAATGGTGCAACCCGATGGCGGAAAAACATCTCGGCCTGAATCTGGAACGCGACCGGGAAATGCGCATTACCAATCTCGTCAGGAATCCCGAGTTCATTGATTACATCATTTTGGGCCGTTATGACACGCCACTTGAAATGACGTTCAATGAGCGTCGTCTGGTCTTGCAGATCATTCCATTTGAAAACCGCCGCCAGATTCTGGTCACGCATGACAAGACCGAGTCGGTCAGGATCGAAAAGATCCGCCGCGATTTCATTGCCAATGCATCTCATGAATTGCGCACGCCGTTGACGGTCATTAACGGTTTTCTCGAAGTCGCCCTTTCCCAGCCCGATATGGACAGGGAGACCCGCCTGTCCCATCTGCAAATGATGAAGGAACAGGGTGAACGGATGCAGTCGCTTGTGGAAAACATGCTGGTGCTCACCAATCTTGAATCGACCGATTATCCCTTGAAACGCGAGGAATTCGACGCCCATTTGCTGATCCGCCAGATTGTTCAGGCAGGGCAGGCCATTTCGAACGGACGGCATACCATCTCACTGGAGCTGGATGGCCCGCAAACGCTTTACGGCAGTATGGACGAAATCCGCACCGCTTTTACCAATCTCGTGACAAATGCCATCCGTTATACGCCTGATGGCGGCAGCATCACGGTCAAATGGGCCATGACGGATGCGGGCCCCCGTTTCTCGGTCAGGGATACCGGTGTCGGGATTGAACCACACCATATTCCCCGCCTGACCCAGCGTTTTTATCTGGTCGACAAGAGCCGCTCACGAAAAGAACGGGGAACCGGACTGGGACTGGCTATTGTCCGTCATGCCCTTTTACGTCACGATGCACAGCTGGATATCGAATCGGAACCGGGCCGGGGCAGCGAATTTTCCGCGCAGTTCACCAACCGGATTCTTCTCCCGTAATTTTTCGTACAAGTTTGTTAAAAACCGGCTTCATGCCGGTTTTTTTTGTCGGAAATCCAGTGTCCAGAGATTTTTAACTTATCATCAGGAACCATTTTTCAGCAGGCATACTCTGAGTTTGGTTTTGCTGTTTTTTTCATTTCACAATACGATAATCCGACAGTTTGTATTCATGAAAATATAATGAGCAACTTATTGTTTATAAACAAATTTTATTAGGCAACATGAATAGAAAGCAGATGTCTTACCCTGTTCCGGCAGGGCGGGCTAAATCCATTTTTACCGCAGATTTTTCCAGTTGATTTTCTGCGGTTTTCAAATCTTCCCTTCAGTTTTCCTTCTTTTCCCTGCCGGTCGTCTTTCCAACTCCCGGGTTGAGTCCATATGCCGGGATTCATTTGCCAAATTTCTATTGAATGGAAAAGAGATGAAATCCAAACAAATATCCCGTTTGACGGGAAAAATGAGTGACTGTAAGGTCAGAAAAAAGCTCCCGGACCAGTCTGGATCGATGCGTGTGTCTGGTGAAAAACAGTGTCAACAGCGAAATATTCTTGCGGTGACTGTCTCATGTCTGTTCGTTTCCGGTTTTGCGATGTTATCCATGCCAGCCCATGCGACAGAAAATTATCTGACGATTTCCGGTGGTGGTGGGGGTGCCGGGGGACACTACAACTCGTCTACTGCGGCGAACAGAGGCGGTGGCAGGGTCGATGACCCGGCTGGTAATGGCGGTGATTCGGCTTCACCCGGAGGCGGTGGCGGTGGTGGTTCTTTTATTGGAATTCCGACAGTTGATCCCGATGGCTCGGCAGGTTCGTCCAGTTCGGGTATGACAGGCGCTGCGGGAGGAACGTCTTTTATCAAACCGGGTACCGGAACAGGAACCAATGGACAGACCGGCAGTGACAGTTCCGGCAATGTCGGCGGAACCGGCGGGATGGGCGGGACTGTTGCATAC
>JAHYZB010000016.1 GCA_019424645.1 Oxalobacter formigenes | reverse complement strand
CGGGCAATTGTCATTTTCAGTCCGAAAGGCCCTGTCCGGGAAGGCGATCCATCCCATCCTCTGGATCAAACAAAATACGGGTTATTAAACACGAAGGTTTTTTACGCGCATGACGGAAAAAGACAAGCCGGTTTCTTCTGCCAATAACTCTTTTGTTGATGAGTTTTGCGATACGGTCTGGCTCGAAGATGGATTATCGAAAAATACACTGGACGCATATCGTCGAGATCTTCTGTTGTTTACCCAATGGCTGGAAAAAAACTGTCCTGACATTGATCTTTTGAAGGTTAACCAAACCCATCTGAACGATTATTTTTGGGCGCGTCATGCCGAATCAAAGCCAGCTTCGGCGAATCGCCGTTTGACCGTATTGAAACGTTTTTATCGCCTGCAACTCCGCTTGGGGCGTATTTCTGACAATCCTTGCCTGCAACTCAGGGCAGCCAAACAGCCTGCGCGATTTCCGAAAACACTCTCCGAGACTCAGGTCGAGGCGCTTCTGGGCGCTCCCGATCATGAAAAGCTACTTGGATTGCGCGACAGGACCATGATCGAATTGATGTATGCGAGCGGTTTGCGTGTGTCTGAGCTGGTAAATCTGAAGCTGGTTGAAGTCGGTATGAACGAGGGCGTGCTGCGCATTATCGGAAAAGGTGAAAAAACACGACTGGTTCCGTTCGGTGAAGAAGCGCGGTTTTGGCTGGAACGGTATCTGCACGATAGCCGCAGCCTGATCTTAGGCGGAAAGGTGTCAGACTATATGTTTGTGACGGTACGGGGAACCGCCATGACGAGGCAGATGTTCTGGACACTGATTAAAAAGTACGCGTTGCAGTCGGGTATTCATGAGCCTCTGTCACCGCACACATTAAGGCATGCTTTTGCCACGCATTTATTGAATCACGGAGCCGATTTGAGAGTAGTGCAATTATTGCTGGGACATGCGGATATATCGACTACCCAGATTTATACCCATGTCGCCCAACAGCGTCTCAAGCAGTTACATGCCATGCATCATCCAAGAGGTGGCGGTACAGGAGACTGAGTACAGCCATCCTGATGTTTTTGCTTTTTTGCAAGGAAGGTCTAACTGAGCCGAATGGTTGCAAGTGCAAGGGTATGGTCTGACATTTCGATTAGTTCCGGCCCTCCTTCATTCGGAAGGTAGCTCATCCGTTTGACGGCTCCGGTAATGTATCCTGTTTCCTCCGTGAATTCTTCGGAAACAAAGATATGATCGATTCTTGCCGTCCCGTTTTCCTCCATGAAACGCAGAATCTTGTCCTGGTTTAACGCCGGGTCGGTCTGGATTTCATAACAGTCGTAAAGCTTGTAGAAAGGTGAAAGTGGTTGCTCACTTTCATGTTCCTGTCCAGAAACGATGGTTGTTGTAACGGCAAGGGAGAAATCGTTGAAATCACCTAAAATGGCTATCGGCAGCGCGTTGTTTGCCCTGAATTCCGATACAAGTGCCCGAACGCCAAGCGCATCGGCAGAGCGCCTCATCAGGGAACGCAAAGCGGCAAGACCATATTGATACGGGTCCGATTTGTTGACGAAATTAAGGAAATCCGGTCGCTTCGATTTCAGGTGAACGACGTAAATATTCAATATCTGTCCGTTGGGGAGTAAAACAGGCGCTTCGAGAACCGGACGGGAAAAATGGTTGATGACTGTTTCAGTTATCGGGAGAGTGATCTCGAATTGCCTGGGAAATATCTGGTGTGACTGGGCTGAACCGGCCATTGGCAGCCGTGTCAATAAGGCGACCTGTGGTCTCAACGTTACGGGAGAGATATTCTGGTCGAAACAGATCAGTTCGGCATCCCGATAACGTTGGGTTTTTGCAATTACATGTTCCAGCGTTCTTTTTGAAAAGATTTCCTGAAATCCGATAACATCCGCATCGGACTGATCGATCTTTTTGGCGATCCATTCTGTTTTAGCTTCATACTCATCCTGCGTATAAGCCGGGAGATCGTCATAATAGGCCGTATCCGGTAATACCAGATTACGCACGTTAAAGGTCGCAAGTCGAATTTCCTGCTGCATAATTTTCCTTTCGCCACTACAATGCGGGCATAGGCAACAATTTTCTTTTTTGCTATCTTAGCAAACGCTACCATCATTTCTAATGCCATCGTAACCATATTTTGTTTTGTCACAAGATATGGCCCCTTGAAAATATGAATACGGTCTTATTTGTCATTGCAGCTTATCTAGTCGGTTCCGTTTCCTTTGCGCTGGTTTTCAGCAAGATATTCGGACTGGCCGATCCACGCACGTACGGTTCCGGTAATCCCGGAGCGACCAATGTTTTGAGGAGCGGGTATAAACTCGCTGCCCTCCTGACACTGGTTGGAGACGCTGCAAAGGGCTGGTTTGCCGTTTGGATGGCGTTTCATTTCGGCCCGGATTTTCAACTTGATGAAACCGGTATTGCAATGGTCTGCGTTGCTGTTTTCCTTGGGCATCTCTTCCCGGTTTTCGCGCGTTTCAAGGGAGGAAAAGGCGTTGCAACGGCATTGGGTGTCTTGTTGGGTATCAGTCCATGGCTGGGCTTGCTTGTACTGGTGACATGGCTGTGTGTTGCGGTTTTGACACGCTATTCGTCATTGTCCGCATTAATCTCGGCGATTCTCGCACCAATTTATTACGGATTGCTTTACGGATTCAATCTCTATTTTATGGCGATTGTGATCATGAGCGCTTTTTTAATCAGCCGTCACTGGAAAAATATCGGCAACCTGCTTTCCGGAAAAGAAAGCAAGATCGGCAGCAAGAAAAAAGCAGGCTGATTGCGGCGAAATAATCAGCCTTCAAAAGGCGCAAGCAGGTTGTGCGTAACCGCATACTGGACGATTTCAGCCAGTGAATGTATTCCCATTTTGGTGAGGATCCTTGATTTGTGAGTGCTTACTGTCTTTACGCTCAAGTGCAATTGCGTTCCGATATCAGTAATGGATTTACCACTCGCAAGCAGATTGAAAACTTCGAATTCCCTGTCCGAGAGCTGGGTATGCGGCATTTCCTTTTCGGGAGTCATGATGCCAAGAGCAAGCTGTTCGGCAACTTCCATGCTGATGTATGGCCTGCCGGAAGCAACCTTTTTAATGGCATTAACGAGCTGGTCACCGGCACTTTCCTTTGTGAGATAACCTTGTGCACCAGCACGGATGGACCGAACGGCATATTGTTCTTCTTCATACATCGTCAACACAAGAATAGGGAGTTTCGGCGCCTCGGTTCTGATCTGGCGGATCAGGTCGATTCCACTTCTTCCGGGCATCGACAGATCGAGCAACAACAAGTCGAATCCGCCTTTTCTGACCAGATTGATGACGGAAAAACCATCGATGGCTTCGTCGACTACCGTAATTTCATCATTGCCTTCAAATATCCGTTTCAGGCCTTCGCGCATCAAGGTATGGTCGTCCGCAATAACAATTCTGATCATATCGTTGTCCATGGATGAATGATTGGAAAAGACGGATTAATCCGCATTTAACTGCCGATGGTGCCAATAAGTCAAACAGATACTGTGACGATGCACTACATTATGCATTGTCGCGGTAAAATGTAGCTTACTCGTTTTTTAAATTCAAGTCATGAACGCCGATAACAAAAACAGCAATTCAACGCCAACATCCAATTTTCTGCGTGCCATTATCGAGTCCGATAACGAAAAGGGCACTTATGAACGTCCGGGCATGCCCAAAGTCATCACCCGTTTTCCTCCTGAACCGAACGGTTATCTTCATATCGGACATGCCAAATCGATCTGCCTGAATTTCGGGCTGGCAAGAGACTACGCCGGGCGTTGCCATCTTCGGTTCGACGACACCAATCCGACCAGGGAAGATCAGGAATTTGTCGATACGATCAAGGACAGCGTCCAGTGGCTTGGATTCGGCTGGGAACAGGGAGGGACGTCTTATCTTCATTACGCAAGCGATTATTTCGATACGCTCTATATGATGGCGGAATATCTGATTGAAGCCGGGCACGCTTATGTTGACGACCAGACTCCGGAAGAAATGGCCAAAAATCGGGGCAGTTTTTCCGAACCCGGCAATAACTCGCCATTCCGGAATCGTCCGGCAGCGGAATCGCTCGATTTGTTCAGAAAGATGAAAGCGGGAGAATTTCCAGACGGTTCGCGTGTTTTGCGCGCCAAAATCGATATGGCATCGCCGAACATGAACATGCGAGATCCTGTCATTTACCGTATCCGTCACGCTCACCATCACCGGACAGGCGATAAATGGAACATTTATCCAATGTACGATTTTACGCATCCGATTTCCGATGCGCTGGAAAACATCACCCATTCGATTTGTACGCTGGAATTTCAGGATCACAGACCCTTTTATGACTGGATTTTAGAACGCCTGACAGAAACGACGACATTACCGGACGGTCGCGTCATTGGCGGGTTCCTTGAAAAGCCTGTGCCACATCAGTATGAATTCGCCAGGCTGAACCTGACATACACCATTACGAGCAAACGCAAACTCCTTCAGCTGGTCGAAGAAAAAATCGTCGATGGCTGGGATGATCCCCGTATGCCGACCATCGTCGGTATTCGTCGCCGTGGCTATACACCTGAATCGATCCAGCTTTTCTGTGAACGGATTGGTGTTGCCAAGGCAGACGGCTGGATCGACATGAGTACGCTTGAAGGGAGTCTGAGAGACGATCTTGACACGAAAGCACCAAGAGCGGCAGCTGTCTTGCATCCTCTGAAACTGATTATCGACAACTTCCCGGACAACCTGCAGGAAGAATGTACGTCACCGGTTCACCCGCATTATCCGGAACGGGGCTTGCGCCGTTTTCCGATTACCAAAGAACTGTGGATTGAGCGTGAAGATTTCATGATCGATCCTGAAAAAGGTTATTTCCGTCTGTTTCCGGGCAATCGCGTTCGTCTGCGATATGGTTATGTTGTCGAATGTACAGGCTATGATAAGGATGAAGCCGGAAACGTCACCGCCGTTCATTGCAATTATTTCCCGGATTCCAGGAGCGGAACGGAGGGGAGTGCCACCTATAAGGTAAAGGGCAACATCCACTGGGTCAGTTGTGCCCACGCGGTTGAGGCTGAAGTCCGGATTTACGACCGTCTGTTCATGGATGCCTCACCGGATGCCAATAACCGGGATTTCAGACAATCACTGAATCCGGATTCGAAAGAAATCGTCAAGGCGTACCTTGAACCGGGACTGGCTGCAGCGCAGCCCGGTGACATTTACCAGTTTGAACGCCACGGTTATTTTGTCGCCGATCTCAAGGATTCACAACCCGGAAAACCGGTATTCAACCGTTCCGTTACCCTCCGGGATTCGTGGGGTAAAAAGAAATAGGCCGTAGCGTAGAGAGAATAAAAAATCCCGCTTGAATGCGGGATTTTTCGTATCCGTTTTACATCCTGTGTTCATCTCTTTTTTCGTGCGACGGCAGCTGTTCTGCCTTTAGTCTTGGTGGCCAGATAAAGCGGCATTACTTTCGGCAATTGCGCCTGCAAATTGGCTATGCGTGAAGAATCGGATGGATGGGTCGAAAGGAATTCTGGTGACGAGCCACTCCCCAGTTTTGCCATTTTTTTCCAGACATTGATGGCGGCTTCCGGATTATATCCGGCACGTGCCATCAATTCCATTCCCATAACATCCGCTTCGGTTTCCATTTTTCTGGAAAACGGCAGCCCTATGGCCAGCTGACTTGCCTGTCCTGCCAGCGATTGGGAGGTGGAGCCAAGACCGGCCAGTGCACCGACGAGGGATATCGTTTGTTCTGTCGCGATCTGTTGGGAAATCTGTTCGCGGCTGTGTTCACGAAGGGCATGGGCGATTTCGTGACCAATAACCGCTGCCAGTTCATCGTCCGTCAGATTCAGCTTGCTGATGATGCCGGTATAAACCGCGATTTTGCCGCCGGGCATGCAGTAAGCGTTCACTTCGTTGCTGTTCAAGACATTGACTTCCCAGTTCCATTTCAGGGCGTCAGGCCGAAATATGCCGACCTGCGCGATGAGGCGTTTGGAAACATTGTTGACCCGTCTGGTATAGCTGGCGTTTGTATTCAAGGCATTGGAAGCACGTGCTTTGGTCAGTTCTTTTTTATACGCCGTGGCAGCGCCCGTATTGACGTCGGCTGAAGAAATCAAAAGCAGCTGACTTCGGGACGAGTTAGTGGCGCCTCCGGCCGTCGTGCTTTGACATCCTGAAAGAAGAATGGCCCCTGATAATAGCGCAGCCAGTATAAGCGTCACTCGTTTCATACAATGACTCCTTCAATATGGAAAAAATATCGATAAAGAAATAATTGTTAATTTTTTAATACTATTTCTTTTTCTGCAATGATTTTTGAAAAAGATTTGTCTGAATGCGTGAGAAATGACGTTAAAGAACAAAAATGTCACACCAGCTGTTCAAGGTACTTGAGAAACGGACACAAGCATATTAAGGTTGATGGATATCCATTCTATTGAAAGGTTGGAATCATGAAACTGTATTACACACCCGGAGCATGCTCCCTCTCTCCGCATATCGTTTTGCGTGAAACCGGACTTCCATTTGCGATGGAACAGGTTGATCTGGCCACCAAGGAAACGGCTGACGGTGAAGATTACTATATCGTCAATACGAAAGGTTCTGTCCCGGCACTGATGCTGGATAATGGTGAAGTGCTGACTGAAGGTGCCGCCATCCTGCAGTATCTGGCCGATCTCGTTCCGGAAAAACAGCTTGCTCCCAAGGCAGGAACAATGGAAAGGTATCGTCTGATGGAAGCGTTGAATTATATCGCTACGGAATTGCACAAGAGTTTCGTGCCGATCTTCAATCCGGCTTATGAAGGAGCAAAAGAAGCGGCGAAAAACAAACTGACAATCGAATTCGATTATGTCGACCGCCAGCTGAGCCAGAAACCGTACTGGATGGGCGAGCAGTTCACTGTGGCTGATGCTTATCTCTTTACCGTTTCCTGCTGGATCGAAGCGGCAGGGCTGGATATCGGCCAATGGAAGGCGCTTGATCAATATCGTCAGAAAATCGCTTCGCGTCCGAGCGTTAAAGAAGTGTTGGCAGAAGAAGGAGTGTGACGGACGTTTTACTGAATGAAAACGGAGGTCATGATCAATGCCTCCGTTTTTTGACTTTCATAATGCAGGATTGGTAATCGATGCATGGATTCCATTGATGTGATCGACGATCTCGTCGGAGAGTAAGATATCGATGGCATCGATGTTTTCCTGAAGATGCGACATTTGCGTGGCACCAATAATAGTGGCATCAATGAACCAGCGTGAATAACACCATGCCAGTGAAAGCTGTGCCGGCGTCATGCCATTATCCCTTGCCAACTCAACGTAACGGCGCGTCGCATCGAGTACGGCAGGACGGCGGTAATGCAACATCCAGTCGGAAGTGAAGAGCGTCATGCGACCACGCGTTTTCGGATTATCGATATATTTGCCGGAAAGTTGGCCGAAGGCCAGCGGACTATAGGCAATCAGTCCGACATTTTCCCGGAAACAGACTTCATCCATACCGATTTCAAAATGGCGGTCAGTCAGGTTATAGGCATTCTGGATAGAGACGATACGCGGCAGTCCGCGCATTTCAGAAAGTTTGATATATTCCATCAATCCCCATGCCGATTCGTTCGAAATGCCGATATGGCGGATTTTACCTTCCCTCATCATCTTGTCGAGGGCGGCAAGCGTTTCTTCAATCGGGACACATGGCCGGTCATCTTTTGGATTGAAAACATTTTTCCCGAAAAAAGGGACGTTCCGGCTCGGCCAGTGGAGCTGGTACAAATCGATATAATCCGTTTTCAGACGTTTCAGGCTGCTTTCTACCGCAAGACGGATATTTTTTTCGTCCAGATCGTTTTTGCCGTCACGAATCCAGGGCATCGAGCGGGAAGGGCCGGCAATTTTGGTGGCGAGAATGATTTTGTCGCGATTGCCACGGTTTTGCATCCAGTTCCCGATAATGCTTTCGGAAAGCCCCTGCGTCTTTGCCTGAGGCATCACAGGATACATCTCGGCCGTATCGATAAAATTGATGTCCCGTTCGACGGCATAATCGAGCAGGCGAAAAGCTTCTTCCTCGTTATTCTGATCGCCGAATGTCATTGTTCCAAGACCAATCTTGGAAACGAACATCTTGCTGGTACCCAGAGGGATCTTCTTCATATCATTGAGTCCTCGCAATGAACCTGCTGATGGCGGTTTATTCTCTTCTTAACGCCTGTACGCATTCGCGTACCAGTCCCGGGCCCGAATAAATCATGCCAGTCAATACCTGAACCAGCGAAGCGCCAGCCTCCATTTTTTCCCTGGCATCTTCTCCTGAGAGAATGCCACCGACACCGATAATCGGAAGGGCGTCACCCAGTTCCTCTTTCAGCAAACGAATCACATGCGTGGATACATCGCGGACAGGTGCTCCGGAAAGGCCACCCGCTTCCTGTGCATGCGGCAGCTCTTTTACAGCCTCGCGAGTTATCGTCGTATTGGTGGCGATGACACCGTCGATTTTATGGCGTATCAACGCATCAGCAATATTTTTGACCTGACTGTCGTCCATATCAGGCGCGATTTTCAAAGCCAGCGGAACATACCTGGAATGCTGGTCTGACAAGCGACTCTGTGCCGCTTTCAGTTGGGAAAGCAGGTTGTCCAGTTCGGATTCACCTTGCAACTGTCTCAGGTTTTTTGTATTCGGCGATGAAATATTGATGGCAATATAATCAGCGACCGGATAAACCTTTTCCAGACAAACAAGGTAATCATTAACGGCATTTTCAATCGGAGTAATGGCATTTTTACCGATATTCAGGCCAAGAATGCCTTTTTTCTCCTGATAAAAACGCGATTTTTTGACGTTTTCAACCAGAACGTCAACGCCTTCATTATTGAATCCCATGCGGTTGATCAGGCCTTCCGCTTTCGGGACACGGAACATCCGCGGCTTGGGATTTCCTGGCTGTGGTTTCGGTGTGACTGTTCCCAGTTCCAGAAACCCGAAGCCTAGAGAGGCCATCCCATCGATGCAATCCCCATTCTTGTCCAGTCCGGCAGCCAGTCCGACAGGATTGGGGAAAGTCAGCCCCATCACTTCTCGTGGGGAAGACGACACGGATGGTGCCATCGCTGTCAGGCCCATGGTAGAAGCCATCTTCATGGACGAGATCGTAAAATGATGGGCGTTTTCCGGATCGAGAGAAAACAGGAAAGGCCGGATTGCGGCATACATAAAATTTGGGATCATGATCTCACTTTATCGACAGGTTAACCCGGTTGATCAAAACGGCAATCCATCGATTGCGTATTCCAGTATATGAATATTGTATCGTAAGTAACTCTTTTATACTTCAAGGGTTTTATTCAAGGAAATGACAGAGCAGGCAGTTTTCGCCTGTATCCCAGGATGAAATCGTCGGCAGATCAACGACGTGGCGCAAATGCTCGTTGAATTGTTCACGCGAAACCGCATGTGCGCCAAGAGAGGCAAGATGAGGCGTCTCCTGCTGGCAATCGATCAGTTCGACACCATTTTGCCCGAGAAATGAAACCAGATGGGCCAGAGCGACTTTGGATGCGTCGCTCACACGGGCAAACATCGATTCCCCGTAAAACATTTTTCCCAGACAGATTCCATACGCGCCACCAACCAGCTGGTTGTCGAGCCATACCTCGGAAGAATGTGCAACGCCCATTTTATGCAATGCCGAATAGCTCCGGATGATTTCTTCCGTGATCCATGTCCCGTCGGCATTCTTTCTCGGGCCGGCGCATTCCAGAATGACCCGGACGAAAGCCGAATCGAAAGTCAGTTTCCAGCGGCCATCTGAATGGATGCTTTTATGTATTTGTTTCAGTTTTTTTTTCAGGCTTTGGGAAATGACAAACTGGCTGGTCGGCAAGACCATCCTTGGATTGGTGCTCCACCACAAAATTGGCTGGCCTTCTGAAAACCATGGGAAAATTCCTTGGCGGTAGGCTTCAATCAGGCGGTCTGGCGACAAATCCGCTCCCGCAGCCAACAAGCCGGGAAAACCGGTCGTTTCATCCAGCGCATTGGAAACGTTCGGAAACGAATCGTCCTTATTTAGCCAGGGAATCATTGAATGTCGTCAGTCTAAAACCAATCGATATTTTTTTATGCATTTTCCTGTAAACCGGAATGTATGCGATAAAGATTATTTCTTCATTTTTGCATGTTTGACGATAGCATCGCCAAGTTCCTGCACATCCCACTTCACTGTCGCGACAGCAGCTCTCTTTTCCTTGAAATTGGTATGTTTCGGATTGACTGCCTCGACCAGAATGACCGGGATTTTGAGTTTTTTGGCGGCATCCAGCTCCAGATTGATCCAGCGTTTGTATTCTTCAAAAACACCTGCCAGAATGACCAGACATGATGATTCTTTCATCTGCGTTTCAATGGCATTGGCAAGCGCCTTGTTGGAAGGCAGGAACTGGACAGGATCATCTTTCGAGACGCTGTAATATTCATAAGCGAAATCTTCTGTTCTCAGCCGGTAATTTTCCATCAGACTCGTTATTCTTTCCGTGCCATCCTTTTCAGCCCAGCTGTAGCTAAGGAAAATGGGATACGTCGCCATAAATTACAATCTCCAGTTCGTTATAACAATCAAACGGTCAGGCCGGTTTATTTGGGCAGGTTCAAAGTATGGAAACCGAAGTGTCCGCCATTCAAAATCTTCTTTCTGTCTTCCAGATAAAATTTCAGTGCATATTTTATCGTTGAAAAAGCCAGATTATCCCAGGGGATGTCACTTTCGCGGAACAATCGGGTTTCAAGTGTTTCTTCTCCCGGCGAAAATTCCGTGTTTTCCAGCTGGGCGAGATAAAACAGATGTACCTGATGATAAACCGGCAGGTTCATCAGCGAAAACAGTTTCGAAATTTTGACATTCGCTCCCGCTTCTTCCTGTGTTTCGCGCGCAGCGGCCTGTTCCGTCGTCTCATCATTTTCCATGAAACCGCCGGGCAAGGTCCAGAACCCGTGACGTGGCGCTATGGCGCGACGGCACAAAAGAATCGACGTTTCACGGGATTTCGATTCCCACGCGGGGATACTGCACACGACGATCTTGGGATTTTCATAATGAATCGTCTTGCAGTTGGGACAAACATGCCTCGGCATATTGTCCAGAGGAGGAATGTCGATAATAACGGGATGGCCGCACTGTGAACAGAATTTCATGAATCGAAACGTTTGCCAGTTCTGTTAGAGGTCTTAAAAAACCGAATGCCAAAGTATAAAGCAGGTCACGGTTAACCGGTACTGCTTTGACAAAACGAAGCTCATCTTACCCTCTTTTGGAAAACTGCAAAAGACACGGCGTGGGAAGACCTCGAAATGGCCAAAAAGGACGAAAAAAACGAATAAAAAGCGAATTAGCCTTTTAATATGCCTATTCACACTTGTAATGAGAGTGGGTTTCCACTATAATTCAATGCTTACAGACGCGGGGTGGAGCAGTCTGGCAGCTCGTCGGGCTCATAACCCGAAGGTCGTAGGTTCAAATCCTGCCCCCGCAACCAACGAATATAAACGCCGCTGAAAGAGCAATCTTCAGCGGCGTTGTCGTATTCGGCGTAAATTATTGGATATTTCCCAGACAACGATCTATTCCGTATCTCTTGGAATAAAAAACGGAATCAGAATGTTGCGGCCAGTTAATCAAACGCAGCCTCAGAATTTTTCCAGCGGCGGCATTTTTTCGGATTTTGCTAATGATGGTTCGGGATTGAAAAAATCATTATTTTTCAAATAATTCCGTTTTTCATCTGTTCACTTTGCCGTTTTGCCTGTTTTGGAAGAGCGTAGTTCGACCATCGCTTCATGGTAGGCTTCGTCTGCCTTTTCAAATTGAGTCGTCATGGTTTCAGTCGGTTTTTTTCCGAAGAGACTGACGATGATAATGGCAATACTGCAGAAGATGAATCCCGGGATGATTTCATAGATACCCAGATGATCGAGGCAGGTTTTCCAGAGAATGACAGTTGCAGCACCAATAAAGATACCGGCCAGTGCGCCATTGCGTGTCATGCGTTTCCAGATGAGTGAGAGCAGAATGACGGGGCCGAATGCTGCGCCGAATCCGGCCCATGCATAGGCGACAAGACTCAGGACTTTGTTGTTCGGGTTGAAGGCAATGACGATGGAAACGAGGGAAACCAGCATGACCATGATGCGACCTGTCCAGACGAGTTCGTTTTGCGAAGCTTTCGGACGCAGGAAAGCCCGGTAAAAGTCTTCGGTCAGTGCACTTGAACAGACCAGCAACTGACAGCTTAAGGTACTCATCACGGCTGCCATGATGGCGGACAGAACGATACCGGCTATCCATGGGTTGAAAAGGATTTTGGTCAGTTCCATGAAGATGGCTTCGTTATTTTGCATAACGCCGCCAGCCAGTGACGGATTGTCCGAGAAGAAAGAAATCCCGAAAAAGCCGGTTGCCACAGCGCCAGCCAGGCAGAGAATCATCCAGGTGATACTGATGCGGCGTGCTTTTGGAATGGATTTGACGGAATCGGCAGCCATAAAACGGACAAGAATATGAGGTTGCCCGAAATAGCCCAGTCCCCACCCAAGAAGAGAAATGATGGCAATAAAATCCAGTCCCTTGAACATATCCAGTTTGCTCGGCGCTTCTGCCTGAATCGTGGCCAGAGCGCTCGGGACATCACCAATTGCCAGAATAGCGAAAAGCGGCGTAATCATCAGCGCGAAAATCATAAGAGTCGCCTGAACGGTATCCGTCCAGCTGACTGCAAGGAATCCGCCGATAAAAACATAGGTGATTGTCGCGAAAGCGCCGATCCAGAGAGCCGTATCGTAAGAAAGACCAAAGGTGCTTTCAAAAAGTCGCGCACCGGCCACCATCCCCGAAGAACAGTAAATCGTGAAGAAAATCAGGATGACAAGAGCTGAAAGGATTCTCAGGATCTTGCTGGTATCTTCAAAGCGGTTGGTCAGGTAATCCGGCAGCGTTTGTGCGTTGCCGCAGTATTCGGTATGGACACGGAGACGTCCAGCTACCAGAAGCCAGTTGAACCATGCACCGATGACAAGCCCGATTGCAATCCAGCTTTCCGACAGACCGGAAAGAAAAACGGCGCCTGGCAGTCCCATGAGAAGCCAGCCACTCATATCAGATGCACCTGCCGACATGGCGGTAACGAAACTGCCGAGGCGGCGGCCGCCAAGAATATAGTCGGACAGATTCCGGGTCGCCCTGTACGCGATGAAACCGATGCCGGTTGTTGCTACGATATAAACAATGAAGGTAATTAAAAGCGGTGTATCGACGTTCATGCCTGACTGTCCGGATATTGATCGGGTAAAACGGAACATTAGACCAAATAATTCGCCAATACGCCAGTATGAAATGCGTTTTTCTCATCTTTCCCAATAGAAAAAATCATGGATGGAAACTGGTTCGCTATGAGAACGACACTATCAATAGGCTCGCTGAATATGTCATGCATACAACGGTTTGTATTGCTTCGCTATTAGAAAATGATATCTATAGTTGGTTCGTAAAATTGCCATGAGTTAATAAAATTGCCGTGCTACAATTTTTTTGCTTCAAGAAATTTCAGGGTGGCAGTTTGAATGGGGTCTGGATTTCAAACTTTGTCGGGTACTGTTAAGAAATCCGTAAGAAATGAATCAGAATGAGAATTTTGGGCTGTTTTCTGGCATTGCTGTTTTGTACCACATCCAGTATGGCTGCCGATACGACAAGATATTACCGGTATGATGAGATAAATGGCCCGATGAAATCGGCAATATCCGGGCTGGCTGGCGATGGTTTTCGTGTTCTGACGAGCCTTCCTGGCGTCAAGGGAGATGACTTTCTGCACAAGATGAACATGTATGTGGCAAATGAGTCCAAATGGAATGTTCCCGAGGGCTACAAGCTGAATCAGGTTTCATTCAGAAATTTCAAGGCGGAACTCCTTCACAAGGAAGGTTCGCATTCCAAAAAAGCGGTTCTCTTGTTGCATGGTGGCGCTTACGTCGTGCCAATTTCCAATTTATATCGGGATATGGCCGTCCGGTATTCGAAAATGACAGATAATGCAGCCGTTTTCATGCCGGACTATCGACTGGCGCCCAAACATGTTTTCCCGGCCGCACTTGACGATGCGCTTGAAGCCTGGAACTGGTTACTGGCAAAGGGGTATAAACCGGCAGACATTCTTGTGGTCGGCGATAGTGCCGGTGGTAATCTGACTCTGGCATTGGCACTGAAATTACGTGACATGGGCAAGGAATTGCCCGGTGCCCTCATTGGAATGTCTCCCTGGACAGATATGGCAGGAAGCGGAAAATCCCATGTCGAAAAAATGTCTGTCGATCCTCTCTTTGGTAATGTGCCGGAATATATGCCCCCAAAAGACGGTGTCATGCCGGAGGTATTGCCGTTCATTCTGAGTTATGCAGGAAAAACCGATCCGAGAAACCCCTTGTTGTCTCCGGCCTATGCCAAATATGACAAATTTCCGCCGATGCTGATTCAGGTCGGAACGGACGAAGTGCTTGAAAGTGATTCAGAGCTTGTTTACCAGAGTGCCGTGAAAGCCGGGGTCGATGCAACGCTGACACGCTATTACGGGATGTTCCATGTTTTCCAGATGCTAGGGGATGCTTCTGCCGAAAGTGAGGAAGCCTGGAATGAAGTCAACGCCTTCATCGGCGCAAAGTTTCTTCATGAAAAACCTGAGGCATTGAAACAGCGTCCTGACCCGACTTTTGTGATTCGCCCCGGTAACGCGCCCGTCAAGGTCATTGATAACGGGACAATGGAAATGATGAAGTGAATGAATACTCTGAAAAAGACAAGTCGAGACCGCTGTTATTGACTGATATATCGATCCAGTATTTCATAGAGATGTTCAATATCAAGCGGTTTCGCCAGATGGTCGTTCATACCGGCTGTTTTCGTCGCTTCCATATCTTCTCTGAAAGCATTCGCTGTCATGGCAACAATCGGGATTGTTTGAGCGTCATTTCTCGAAAGACTGCGGATTTTTCGTGTTGATTCAAGACCACCCATGACGGGCATCTGCAAATCCATAAAAATCAGACCGTAATATCCTTCGGATGAAGACATGAATTTTTCCAGCGCTTCCTGGCCGTTTCTGGCGGTTTCAACCCGGACGCCGCTCTCGGCAAGGATGACTTCCGCTATTTCCAGGTTCAGTTCGTTATCTTCGACCAGTAGAACCTGTTTTCCCTTGTAGTCCCGTTTTTGTCTGGGGGATTCAATGACTGATGAATGTCCATTTTCTTTCACGGTATGTTTTTTAATCGCGTAAGCGAGAGCAGATTTCAGCATGGGTTTGACCAGAAAACCATTTGCACCTGAGGCAAGTGCCTCTGATTCATATTCCATCCAGTCGTACGCTGAGGCAAGCAGAACAGGAATGTCGGAACCGATTTGTTTCCGGATCAGTCTTGTCGTTTCGATTCCATCCATTTCCGGCATTTTCAGATCAATGATGATCATTGAAAAATCTTTTCCTGACTGGTGTCTGGCGGCAGCTTTCTGAATAGCTTGTTCTCCTGACAGGACCCATTCGTTTTCAAGTCCCAATTCATCCAGCCGCTCACAAGTTGTTTCACAGGCAATCCGGTCGTCGTCCACGACCAGAATAGCCTGTTCCATGGGAAAACGGAGATTGTCGGGGTTTTCACTCTGGAGCTTCAACGGAAGTTCAACTGTAAAGGTAGAACCTTTCCGGAACGTGCTTTTTACCTTGATATCCCCATCCATCAATTTCACGATATTCCGGCTTATCGCCATACCGAGACCTGTGCCCTGAACAGCCAGTACATTGGCATCGTCTGCGCGTTCAAAAGGAGAAAAGAGTTTTTCAATGAATTCCGGCTTCATTCCATAACCATTATCTTCCAGGGTGAATTCATAAAAACCGTAACCTGCTTTATTCGACGACTTTTCACGGATGTCGAACATGATTTTTCCTTTATCAGGCGTATATTTGATAGCGTTGGATAATATGTTCAGAAAAATCTGCTGGATATGCTGCGGGTCACCGATGACTTTTTCGTGACGCAAGTGATGGGCGCGAATGTCGAAAGTATGCTGCTTTTCCATGATAGACGGCTGTATGATCGTGACAATATTCTGCAGTATGTCATTCAGACAGAATTCTTCTTCTGTAATGGTGATCCTGCCGCTTTCGATACGGGACATGTCGAGGACTTCATTGATCAGGCCGAGAAGCAATCTGGAAGAGACAGTGATTTTGCCAAGGCAATCCTGTACCCGATCCCTGTCGTCAATATGCGATCCTGCGATCGCTGTCATGCCGATAATCGCATTCATGGGAGTCCGGATGTCGTGGCTCATTTGAGAAAGAAAATCGGATTTTGCCTTGTTTGCCTGTTCTGCAGCTTGCAAGGCGTTATGGAGCATTTCGGAACGTTCCTCAAGCTGCTTCTGCAATTCACGTTGTTCTGTAATGTCTGTAATATCAATGTAGATAACAAGATAGACAGGGTTTCCATTCACCCAGTCGATACAGTCGGCATTGACTTGCAACCAGACGTTACCGCCTGCTTTATCTTTGGCCTGCAAGGTGAAATGCACGCGTTCACCTTTTCTCATGAGGGGGAAGTGCCGTGCGTAAGCAAGCCGGTTTTTTTCTGAATCAAAATTGGAAAATTGGTGTCGGACGTCGTTTTCACTGTAGCCGAAGAATTTTCTGAAGCGCTCATTGGCATCCAGAAACTGGAAACCATCTTCATTTACCTTGAATTTGGCTACAAAGCCAGGAAGGTTATTGTAAGTGACGGATTGTTCCTTTTGAACGCGAACCAGATCGTCGATATCGGTCATTACAGTATAGGAAACCGGATAGCCGTCTACATATTCTTCTGCGAACACATTGGATATATTGACCCAGACATGGCTTCCGTCTTTTCTCGGCATTCGGGTAACCAGAGTGTAACCATTTTGATGATTTTTGAGCGTTTTCGTAACTTTGGAAACAAGTTCATTCCATTCTTTCTGATGGTCTGCATAATAGAGATCGGGCCTATTGTGGAATGTGGTTTCGTATTCTTCTTTGGGCCAGCCGATAAGTCGATAGTAATAGTCGTTTGCCCAGATGAGCGTGTAATGTTCATCCAGTAAATGTTTGCTGACACTGACGCCTAAAAGACGCATCAGCGTATGATATTCATAGTCGGCAACAGCCTGTTCGCTGCTTATCCCCGTTCTGTTTTCACTGTCACCCATGTTTTGGCATGGCCTATGCCTTGAGTAGGTCAAATCTTGTTAAATGGAAATAAAATGCACCTTTATCATAATATCACAGTTTGATTTTTCAATATCATGGCGATAAAACGTGTGTAATCACAGGGAAAAAGATCAATAGATTATTTGTCCGGAAAATGACGGGATCTTCGATAACTTCTGCAAAAAACGAGAGGCGGATGAGTGAATGGACAAGAACAGGTATGTTCTGCTTTATGGATATCTTCTTGCAAGGATTTATTTTGGATTTTACCCAAAAGGCACAGCGCTTCCTTCCATTTACCGGTTAAGTGAGATGTTTGGTGTTTCGACCATTACATCTCGCGAGGCAATCAGGCTTCTTAAAGAAAAAGGTTTTGTGTCGGGATCACAAGGGAAGCGCACCAGCGTCATATTCGACCGGACTCATTCCGTAAAGCCTCCAGAGAATATTTTTGCTGAAAAAGAAACCCTTCAGGATCTTTTTCAAAGCCTTTATCTGTTGGTTCCGTCTGTTTTTTACCAGAGTTATCTTCTTTGCAATAAGAAGGAGCTGGATCAACTCAGTGTCATTCTCGATCGTTTTGACGACGTATTGGGCGAACAGACACTTCATTATCTGTTTTATCTGGTCAGCCGATTGAACAATCCGCTTATAAACGATCTATACGCAGATACCTTGCTTTATTCCTATCCTGCGCATCTGCTGCGCTTTTTGAACGAACCCGGCTGGGAAAATACGTTTAAAAAACTGGAACTTGATTCACGGAAAATGATCGATTTGCGAAAAAAAGGGGAAGAAAAAAAGCTTTGGAATGTGCTTCATAAAGCTTATCTTGAATACGATCCTGATTATGCAGGCACAGAGTGCCCGAAATATCTGAAAAAATCTTACAGATGGGGAAAAGCGGATATTTGTCATTCCATCGCACGGGAACTGATTTATCGAATTTACTGTGAAACATATCCGGTCGATACTTTTTTGCCTTCACCCAAAACCCTTTCACAGGAGTTTTCTTCTGCAACGATTACCATAAGGCGTGCAATTGGTTTATTAAACAAACTGGGTGTGACGGAATCCATCAATGGAAAAGGTACTAAAGTCCTGTCTGTTGCCGAAGGAAGGCAAAAAATCAGATGGGCTGATCCTTCCGTTCGCAAAAGTGTCATGACGTATTTTTATGCGCTTCATATATTCGCAATCAGTTGCAGGTCGGTAGCGAAAGCACTGTTTTCCCGTATCGACAGAGATCGGTTGGCATTGCTCAGAAAAGAGATCCTTTCGGCAAAAGAATCGGGATACACGGAGGCTGTGAGCGGGATCTGTTTTTCGGTTTTGCTTGAAAACAGCCATCTTTGTGCAATTCGCGAAATATATCTCCGGCTGGAGGATCTTCTCTTATGGGGATACCCACTGGTTTTTATCGAGCCTCGGCTGAAAATGGATGGCTATGTGGATATGGTTGTTGAAGGTATCGATAGTGAGGATGGACGATTATTCGCAGAAGGACTCGAACAAATCGTTCGTGCCATCTTTATATCATCACGAAAGAAAATCATCTCTGTCGGTATCGATGCTGCAAAGAGTGTTGAATTGCCGGCATTGCCACCTGTTTTGTAATAGTACCCGGGAAATGATTTTCCAGATTCTTCAGATCAGAATCCGGATTATCTGTATTTATCCTTTTGAAAGAATTGGTTTCTTTCGGGAAACAAAATGTTTAAAAAATGATATGATTCAAAGCTGGTTCAAGATTGATTTTTCTATCTGTTGAAGGGGCGAGGTAACTCTTCGCCAATACCTGGGGTGTTGTCGTTTTTGATGTGTGAAGCCAAATGTTTTGCATAAGTTCCTTCAGAGAAAAATTTAAAAAATTTTCAATAACTGAAACAGCCTGATCTGCTATAGGCAATACATTTGTTTCATCAACCATTCAATTTCAACAGGGTGTCGCGGTTTGGAAAATCGTAAGGCAGGCATCGATGGATACTATACTCAAGCAGATAACGGATCACGATTTTTTACAGGAAGTCCTCTCTGAAAGTACCGGAGATTATTATTTTATCGGGGATGTCGAGAAGGATATTTTTTCCATTAGCCAGAATATGGCAGACGATTTCGGGTATGCGGACAGGCAGGTCAAAGGTCTCTTGCCGGCATGGATGAAGCTGATACAGCCGGAAGATCAGGCAAGATACTTTAAAGCCGCCAGTAATCTTGTCTCAGGGCGGACAGACCGCCTGAATGAGGAATATCAGGCTCGTCTGAAAAACGGTGAGCTGATCTGGATTCATGAAATCATACGTATCAAAAAAATGCCGATACCGGCAGGTCGGAGCGAGTCGTCGGCATTGCGCGCAAAGTGGAAAACGGTGGCAAGGTCGATCTGATAACCGGTTTGTACACCCATGAAAAATTTATGGAAAGGGTACACAAGCTCGAAGAAAATAGTCCGACAGGTATCATGCTTTTAGGTATTGACGATTTCACCATGATCAATACCCTGAACAATCACAGTTTCGGTGATCTCGTCCTGCGGAATGTAGCACAGGATATCCGGAATATGCTTCCGGAATTGGCACTGATTTGCCGGTTTGACGGAGACCAGTTCATCATAGTCTATCCCAATGCGACTCGGCAGATGCTGGAACAGTTTTATGAAACGATTCAGACATACACCGGTAAAGTCCATGTGAGTAACGGTGTCCATTACCAGTTTACGATTTCAGCTGGTGCCGTTTTGTATCCCGAACAACGGGGACACGGCGATGATTTGCTGAAATGTGCAGCAGTAGCACTCAAAAAAGCCAAGCTCAACGGCAAGGATAAATGCGTTTTTTATTCAGCCGGAATGTTGTCTCTCCAACTGGACGAACAACGAAAGATCCAGATTCTCGGTGAGAGTATCCGTTCAGGATTCGAGGGCTTTTCCGTCGTGTTTCAACCGGTCAACGATGCCGGTACATTGAGGGTTTGTGGTGCGTAGGCATTGCTCCGTTTTGAAAACGAGGCGTGTGGCGCCTTGAGTCCCGTTGAATTCATTCCACTTCTGGAATCATCCGATCAGATCATTCCTGTTGCCGGTGGGAGCTGGAACAGGCCATTATTGCCTGCAAAAAATGGACGGTTTATATTCCCTATTTCGTCATGCAGATCAACATTTCCTATTTGCAGTTGAGGGACAAGAATTTCTGCTCGCGGGTCGAAGAGCTTTTAAAAGAACACAGGCTTTTGCCAAAGCATATCGTTCTTGAGCTGACGGAAAGTTATTTCATCACGGACAGCGACAGAATCAACGATACATTAAAGCGTCTTAAACAATTGAAAATCCGCCTGGCAGTGGATGACTTCGGAACAGGCTATTCGTCGCTGGGTCGTTTGACCGATTTTGATGTCGATATTGTCAAGATCGACCGCCTGTTTATAAAGTCTTCCAATAGCGACCGGTATAACAGGGACTTTATCGAATCGGTTATCCGCCTGTGCCATAACGTCGGCATGAAGGTCTGTATTGAAGGAGTGGAAACAGGCACAGAACTGGATATGGTCAATCGGCTCTATGCTGATACGATTCAGGGGTATTGCGTCTCTAAACCGGTATCTGAAAAACAATTCTTCACTACATTTATTGCCCAGCCATTTGATGGCACCTCGCTTCTGGTGTGCCAGGACAAGGCTGCCACGATCAAGAAAATTCTGGGCGACAAGGAATTGCTTCAGCTGCTTGCGGATGCAACACCGCTTTGCCTTAACCTTTGGAACCAGAATTTCGAAAATATCGTCTGCAACAAGGAGGCGGTGAAATTGTTCGGTTTGAGGGATGAAAACGAATATCTTGAACGGTTCTTTGAACTGTCACCTGAATTCCAGCCGAATGGCGAACGGTCCGATGTCATGGCTCCAGCCAAAATCAGGGAAGCGCTGGAAACCGGGAGGACTGTTTTCCGCTGGATGCATTGCAAACTGGATGGTACTGAAATTCCTGCTGAAATTACACTCGTCCGGGTCGATTATCAGGATGGGTATATCGTCGCGGGTTATACGCGCGATATACGCCAGCAACTGGCAGCTGAAAGTGCAGAACAGAGAAATACCAGGCTGACACAGACAATTATCGATGCAATGCCCTTATGCGTGAACTTATGGAACCGTAACGGCTTTGAAAATATCCTGTGCAATAAAAAAAGCAGTAGAGTTTTTCAACCTGAAAAATGAACAGGAATATCTGGAGCGTTTTTTTGAATTGTCGCCTGAATTTCAGCCTTGTGGCAATCGCACTGCCGATGTGGCCAGGGAAAGGATTGCGGAAGCGTTCGAAATGGGAAAATGCGTATTTCAGTGGATGCACTGTGATCTTGAGGGCAATCCGATGCCGGCCGAGATTACACTGGTCAGAATGGAATATGAGCAGGAAAGCGTTGTCGTTGGCTTTACACGTGATTTGAGAGAACAGGTCGCTGCCGGGAAGGCGGTAAAAACGAATAACGAACGTACCAAGGCATTGCTGGATGCGATGCCACTGTCATGTCTGCTATGGAGCAAAGACCTGCAGCTTATCGCCTGCAATGAAGAAGCGGTCAGAATGTTTTCTGTGGAAAACGAGTCGGATATTCTGAGTCGTTACGATGAATTTTCTCCGGTCTATCAGCCGGACAGTGGGCTCAGCAAGGATTTGATGCGCCAGAAAATCCGGGAGGCATTTCTGGAAGGAAGAGGCGTGTTCCGATGGACTTTCTGTAATAAACAGGGTGAGCCGATTCCGTGTGAAATGACCCTCGTGCGTGTCTCCTATCAGGGAAACGATGCCATAGCGGCTTATTGCCGGGATTTGCGAGAGCTGGTGCAAACAATAGAACAGAATACCGGCTTGAAACAGCTTGCGTATTATGATTCTCTTACTGGTACTTCCAGTCGGGTTGCATTCATGAAATCACTGAAATCACGATTTAAGCAACTTAAAAAGAGTGATGTTTTTGCGCTTGTAATGCTCGATTTTGATAATTTCAAAAGCATTAACGATACTTATGGACATCAGGCCGGTGACGCAACACTGCAAAACAAGATTTCCCTGATCCGGACACTATTGCCGGATGGTGCACAGATGGTGCGTTACGGTGGTGACGAATTCATCATTCAGCTGGAGGATATCAACTGGGAAGATGTGAATGCCCTGATGAAAGAAATCGTTGAAAAAGTATCGGGCACAATAATGAATACGGGTGGTTTTATCTTTCCTGTCACCATCAGCGCCAGGGGCGTTTTCTGGGACCCGTCATGCCTGAATTGCGAGCAGTTGTTAAACAGGGCTGATAATGCGCTCTATGAAGCAAAGAGAAACGGCAGAAACTGTTTCGTATTGCTGGATCGTCGCCGGAGGGCTGTAGAAGAAGCGGCTGAATTGCCACGTCACGGCAAAAGTCTTTTGATGTAGAAAGCCGGTGTTTTACCCAATCCGGTTTCTCCTTGAAACCGGTTTCTTCATGTATGACGCGTTATGCCGGATAGGTTGTTGACACATCCGTTCGGTATGGATTTTCTGTAATTCCGGTCATACAAATTTTTCACTCCTGATTTAATTGAACTGATATTTACTGTCATTTTTTTGACGGAAGGAAAATTTTTAACAAAATTCAAAAAGTTATGGTAGAGTGCTCGCTCGATTTTTATCTTGGCAATAAATGTTAATGAATTGAAATTTTAAGGATTGAATAATATTACTTGTTAGTAATAGAAAACTAATCCAAATTTTTTCTGACTTGGCTTTTATTTCCGTAGCTTAATCGGCATTTGAAAATTGCGTGCACATTTAAACTGTGTATCGGGATTTTTTTCTGGATAAATCCTTGCTACAGGAAAGGAGAACATTGAATTTTTTAGCGGGAAAACACTGTTTTCCTGCAGCAGAAACGGAAAAATTTTGTATCATTTTTTGCTCGATAATTGACCCAATGACAACAAGACAAAATCAATTTTTTGCCAACGCAGCCCCACTAGGGCTTTTTGGATTTGCAATGACTACCATATTGCTGAATATCCAGAATGCGGGTTTCTTTTCTTTAAGTGTAATGATAATGAGTATGGGTGTTTTTTTTGGAGGGATCGCCCAGATTATTGCCGGAATTCTTGAATGGCGAAGAGCCAACGGTTTCGGTGCCCTGGCTTTTATATCTTATGGTTCTTTCTGGCTAACCCTTATATTTATCTGGGTTGCGCCTCATGCAGGTTTGGCAAAGGCCGATCCTGTCTCAATGGGATGGTATCTCACTATGTGGGGACTGTTCACGACGGTACTTTTCCTGTGTACGCTAAAAGGCAATACGATTGGAAAATGTATTTTCGGCACGCTTGTCGTTCTGTTTTTCATGCTGGCGTTCGCCAATTTTATGGAAAGCCATTTCCTGCATACGCTTGCCGGTTATGTCGGGATCCTGTGTGGAGGCTTCGCTTTTTATGAGGCATCTGCACTTATTCTGAACGAACGCTACGAGCGGACCGTTTTACCTTTGTAGTAAATTTCAGACCGGTCGTCTGTAACCCGATTTCGGGAATGACGATTCCGATTTTCCGTTTTCCGTTTCTGCGAAAAAGGCCTCGAATTCTGGTTCGAGGCCTTTTTTGATATATGGCAGACTATCTGTTAGATGTGGATATTTGGTTCTGAAGGGTTATTAACTATTTTATGATAACAAGCTTTATATTTTTTTTACGATATTGTAATTTCGCGGATATAAGTTGAACAATATGTTAATCACATTTTGTTCTGATTTATGAATAAATAATTCTCTCCATTGAATTCTTTGACTAATCTGTATTCAAGAGGGAGCAGAATTTGTTTTATTTTTTCAATATTTTCTCCAAAGGATTCTACGAATATGGATGGTTTATATAATTTGATTGTTTCGATACTTCCCTGCAATGCTTCAATTTCATGACCTTCAACATCGATCTTAAGTAAATCAATTTTTTTATCGAGAGATAAACTATCAAGGGTTTTTAGTTTTAGATGGCCATCAGAAGCCTGATGTATAAATGTGGCGCCAATATTTGATCCATTGTAAAGAGTGATGGAAGCATTTATTTCTTTGTTACTTAAGCCAAAATTATATGATGTGACCACATTCTGCAGATAGTTTAACTGGATGTTTTTTTCAAGAATTTCATAAGTAGAGGGAATGGGTTCAAAAGCATAAATAAATCTGGCGTTTCGTTTTAAGGCCCAATAAAGGGTGTGATTTCCAATGTTGGAACCGATATCACATATAACAGCATTATCAGGAATATATTCATCTAGTTTCTGAAGGGTGTCAATATCATAAAAATTATTGGTATCAACAATAGCTGACTGAATTGAATCTAGTGGATAGTTGGGTACGTAAAATACACAATTATTTATCCTCCATAGATTATCTTTCATGATTGACAGTTTTGTAATGATTTGTTTTGAGTAAAGCAAATGTAATTTGCCTTGCCTATATCCCCACTTCTTTCTGAAAGAATCTCTCCTCTTTTTTGTTGGGATAAAGGCGGAAATCAATCTAATCAGTATGTCATTCATGAATTTTTTTTCAAACGCTGAGAGAAATATATAGATAAATACAATGTAAACTGGCTTATTTTACCATAAAAATTATCTATTTTTACTAACCGGATTCTTGAATTTTCTGAAGGGGGAATGCTATATGGAAGTTACTCGACATCTGAAAAATATCACGCTTTAATTGCTAAAATTCGTGCCGTTCAGCATTCAATGTTTGATTTTTGGCGATCTTGTTTGTTGAAATGTGTTGAAAAGAAAACTTCAAAAACAAAATTTTTATTGGCTGTCTGAAAGGATATTAATATACAGATGGAAAAAACAATTTGCCAAACAGGCTTATTGCAAAGAGCTTATAGGATAATTGGAGGTTGTAATTAAATTTAATGCATTCCGAAAAATTTAAAACACAACTTATGATTATTTTTCCTAACGGGCCAAGAAGCCTTGTGAGGGGCCTGATTGGAGAATTTTCCATTATTATTATGACGTCACATGCCTTGATGCCAGATTTTGAAGAAAGCAAAACGCAAGGAATGCAAGCACACATTCCAGCCAATTAATATCAATATATTTGTATGCCACTATTCTTCGTAATCTTGAAGCTAAAAATAGCAAAGTGGTGTGATCAGAAAAATCGAGAGTTAAAAAGGCCTGATCCATTCAGCGCGCAAATGAGCTTTTTCCGGGTGTTCGATAGCGGTATCTATCTGTTCCAGAAGCCGGTTCTTGTCTTTTCCGAGAATGCCTTTCAGGACCAGCTGGTTGGACGCGTGGTCGCTTCTGAAAATAGTCGATTTCAATTCAAGCGCGTCAATGAATTGCCGTACTTCCTTAAAACGCTCATATTGCGACATCCTGATGAATTGTCCCTCATATCCCTTCTGGTAACGATCTTCACCGTGCGGAAGATTCAGGACAAGCGTCGCCAGAAATTCCGGCTGGGTCTTGTTTGCCAGAAGGGCCGAGTTCAGGGCGTGTTGTTCTGAAAAACGGGTACCTCCTGCTCCATTGATGATCATGACAGAACGCTTGATGCCCGCATCCGCCAGCCGGTTCAGGGAATCGACAACGGAATCGTGGGTATCTCCCTTCATGATGCTTTTCAGCACGAAATCGTCTCCGGATTCCGCACCGACATAGACCAGTTTCAGTCCCGCATCGTACAAGGCTTTCAGATCGGCATCGGATTTGTTGGATACGTTACGGGGCGAACAATATGAAGCCACCCTGGTGACGTTAGGCAGATATTCACGAATGGCATTCAGGATGTTCAAAAGCCTTCTCGGGGAAAGTGAAATCACATCGCCGTCAGCCAGAAAAACCCGTTGTATGCCGGAATAATTCCGGCTGAACCATTCGATTTCTTTTATAACGTCTTCTTCCGGTTTGACGGAAAAACGTTTTTGCGGCTGTGTGTACATGTCGCAATACGTGCATTTGTTCCAGCTGCATCCATTCGTCACCTGAAGGATCAGCGAATTGGCTTCACTGGGTGGGCGAAAGACGGGGTCGACGTAACTGACTGGAGCGTGTGGCATGTTAGGGAAAGAATGGTTAAAGAATATATTCTAGCATTGCGACGTGCGTTTTGAATCCTGATGGAGCAGGAACAAAAAAGGCGAATCACTCGCCTTTTTTGTTCAATTGTCCGCTTATTGTTTGCTGCCTCTGAATACAGCACATTGATGGAAAGCTTCAAGCGTAACCGGTGATTCTGTACTGATGCAAAGACGGCTGGTCAGCTTGAGCAGTTCCTTGATGTCACGACCACTGGAATTCGGGAAGTCGCGTACCAGTTTTTCAATCAGATCGTCGGACAGTTCGACCTGGAACTGGCTGGACAAGGATTTCCAGAGCTTGACAGCATCTTCACGTGATGGTGTTTCGTAACGGATAACGGCGATGCAACGTGACAGAATGGCGTCGTCGACGTCATCGACACGGTTGGTTGTCATGAACAGTAGACCGTCGAAATATTCCAGTGTCCGCAGGAACTCGGCGACAATCGCGTTGTGCTGCAAATCATTATCGCGCCGACGAATATAAACGTCAGCTTCATCCAGGAGCAGGATGGCATCCCAACGGGCTGCCCGACGCAAAATATCGGACAGGGCGGCTTCCACGCTGACTGCTGAAGTTCCCAATTGACCTGAATGCACACGATAAAGCGGTTTGCCGACGACTTCGGAATACACTTCTGCCGTCAGAGTTTTGCCGAGCCCTGCCGCGCCCATACACAGAATGGTCGTTCCCCCCGATTTTCCTTCAATAATATCGTCCATCAGGACATCGTTATGCGACGTCAGGATATCGACCAGTGTCCGGTGTTCTGGTGGAAGGACCAGTTTCGTCCGCAATTCAGGCTTGTACTGATATTCTTCCAGATTCTGGACGTGCACCCAGATATTCTGGTGCAGTTCCAGATGGAACATGTACAGATAGCAATGAAGCGGAATCTTGTTGAAGTCATTGTCGAAACAGCTGCGACGATCCGAATTGGTTTCGATTCGACGTTCCAGCATTTCCTCGTCATTGACACACTTGATCGTTGTGCCCGGCAGAATCCGCAATAGTTCGAGATTGGAGTTAACCTTGTTTTCATTATGGATAAGAAAACAGGAATTGCGTGCAAGAAACTGTTTCCCGTAAAAAGGCTGGAAAGTCCGGAAGCGTTCTGACTGCAGTTCATATTCAGCCTTGAATTCAGGACATTCCTTGTAAAATCCTTTTCTGGCCAGCAGGTCGGGAATAGGCATACCTCCCATTTCGCGCTGGTAAAAAAGGATCGCATTCGTCATGCCACTTCGCCATTGATCGGGAGTATTGTCGTTGCCCCGGGTGGCAGCCCAGACGGTATTGGCAAGGAGCTGGACACTGACGAATGGACGGCCTTCACGCGGTTGGACATACTCGATGCCGTCAATCAGCCAGGGCAGAAGGACGCCGTCTTTATTGCGGCGGTAAATCCACCCGTCGATTGCGTTGGCACTGAAATAAGCCACCAGCGCAGGAACGAGATTTCCCAGTTCTGCCACAACGAGATCATGCCCGGGAGCTTCACGTACATTTTTCAATGCGATCAATTGAAAAATGAGCGCGCGGTCATTGTCTTTTTCTGCCAGTTTCCAGAGTTCATTCAGTGCCGTCTGATCAAAAATGCTGTCAGGAATCAGGATTCTGCCATTAGTCAGGCCATGCGCAGACAGGCGTTTTGCCAGGGGCGTTTCATCGCCAACCCGGGCAAGAAGCTTGTTCACCTGTGTTACGGAAAGCTCGAATTCCATGCTCACTCCTCAGATACAGTGATGGGCTTTGTTTTGGAATGGAAAATGTTCTGCAAAGATGATGGATACAAGCATCTTCAGACAATTAAAGTTTCTATCTTATCACGATTAAATCCCGATGGATCGGAAAGAAACATCGGGATTTTTGCATTGCCAAAATTAAAGTTGGGTCTTGACTTTATCAACAGATATTTTCAGTGCCTCTGACAAATTGGCAATCGCTTCTTTCCTCGATAAACTGGTCCTGAAATTCAGTATTTTTTCCGCTTTTTCAATAGACAAAGGCCAGTCATCCGTCAAAAAGGCGCTACCACTCCAATCGGCTGCAGGAATGGCATTGACTTTTGCTTCCGGATTGGCAAGATTGATGATTAGCTGAGCGACATCTTCCCAGGTCAGATAGATGCTTGCGGTGTTGAAAAGTTCACCTTTTACCTCACTTGAAAAAAGCGCCTGAACAAAGGACACGAAATCATCGAGCTGCAGGAAACTGCCACCGCTTTTTGCAGGAACGTCGATACTTCCCTTTTCAATCGCGTCACGAATCATGGCGCGGATGTTCCTGCCACCGATCACGTCGCCGTAGGCGTACCAGACCATCAGATCGTTGACTTTGAGATCATGCTGGACGGCATAGATTTTCGTGAGTTCTTCCGTCATCAGTTTTGCGAGCGCATAAACCGGATTTCTGGATTGCTCAACAAGATGAGCCTGACTTTCAACAACCGGATTGGAAAGCGGTTTCCCGTACGATACTGCAGTTGTCGTATTGACGACGTATTTGACGCCGTTTGCAAGCGCAGCATCCAGAAGATACTGATAGCCTTTTACATCGATATCGAGCAGATCGGAGAGAGTGTCGGAAAAACTCCATGCCAGATGAATGATGGCGTCAATACTTTCATCAACGGCAGATTCCACAAATGTCTTGTCCGCCAGATTGCCGCAGCAGGTTTCCATTCCGGCATTGGCAAATTGCGCGAGACCATCTTTGTCCTTGTCCAGAACACGGATGGCGTTTCCGGCTTCTGACAGTTTGCGAATGATGTGCGGCCCCATATTTCCGCAGCCGCCGGTAACGAGAATCTTCATGGTTTTCCTTTTTATCGACTTTATAAAATGCCGTTTCAACTGACGTTTTCAGTCAGGAACGAATGCATGTGAAAATACCCTTAACAGCATTAAATTCCCATTTTAATGGAATACTCAGGCCGTTTGAAAGCCTCTGTTTTGTCTATCTGTAATAGAGTCCTGCTTTCAGGTTTTTTCATGTATCCGGGTGTTTGCTCATGCAGTTATAAGAAAGTCGTATACCGGTTTCAGCAAGGCGAAATTTTTGCCGAGTTTTAAAGCCAGGTCTTCTGAAAAGAACCATGGAAAATCGATACTGTTGTGTACGAAAAAGATATTCCGACGTTCAAGCCAGCTTTGTTTCTCCTGTGGCTGTTCACGATAATGGATTTTTTTGAATGTTTCTCCTTCCATTTCGAAAACAGACTGGTTTGCGAACGCGGACTGGGCGTGCAGAAAGGAGCGGCTGTCGTCCAGAATTTTTTCCCGAAGCGACCGCATTTTTTCTGTGCCAGCCTGATAAAAACCACATCCGTATCGAAAACGATAGGGAGAAAATTCCAGAAAAAAGCCGGGATGGATTTTCTTGCCGATTTTTGGACGCTGAAATCCACACCACATCACGTCACGAAAAAGCGACTTATCTCTTGAAAAACGGGTGTCCCTGTAAATCCGGGAAATAGTTTTGCCTACTTTGGGACTGGTTTCGAAATGAGAATCGATTTCCAGCATGGCAGGTGTGAGTGCTTCGACCAGTTCGAT
>JAHYZB010000015.1 GCA_019424645.1 Oxalobacter formigenes | reverse complement strand
AACACCATCCGGCTCATGTACAGATTCTGCCTCTCTATGCTCGCCTGTCCGCACAGGAACAGGAACGGATTTTCAAACCGGGAAACGGCAGACGGATCATTCTGGCAACCAATGTGGCCGAAACGTCCCTGACCGTACCGGGTATCCGTTTCGTCATCGACACTGGCCTTGCACGCGTCAAACGCTACAGCTATCGGAACAAGGTCGAACAGCTTCATATCGAACCTGTTGCACAGGCCGCAGCAAACCAGCGTGCAGGCCGTTGTGGACGTGTCGCTTCAGGTATTTGTATCCGGCTCTACGACGAACAGGATTACCTGCAACGGCAACCCTATACGACGCCGGAAATCCTGCGTTCTTCGCTTGCGTCCGTCATTTTGAGAATGAAGTCACTCAGGCTGGGTGACATTGAAACTTTTCCCTTTCTGGAACCACCGTTAAAACGCGCGATTGCAGACGGTTACCAGCTTTTGCAGGAACTGGGTGCACTTGACGATATGAACCGGATGACGCCGGTCGGACGTGAACTGGCCCAATTGCCACTTGACCCGCGTATCGGCAGAATGATTCTGGCCGCCCGGGATCACCAATGTCTGAAGGAAACGCTGATCATTTCGGCGGCCCTGTCCCTTCAGGACCCGCGCGACAGGCCAATAGAAGCGCAGGAAGCAGCCGATAACGCCCATAAAAAATTCGTCGATATCCGTTCCGAATTCCTGAGTTACCTGAAAATATGGAAATGGTTCGAGGACGCTGTTGAAAACAAGAAATCGAACCGCCTGTTAAATGAGAATTGCCGTGCCAATTTTCTTTCGCATCTCCGGTTGCGCGAGTGGCGTGATATTCACTCGCAACTCCTGACCATCGTTCGCGAACGGGGTTGGCGACTCAATGAAACGGACGCCACATACGAGCAGTTGCATCTGGCTCTTCTGACCGGGCTTTTGGGAAATATCGGCTGCAAATCCGAAGATTCATCGATTTTTCTCGGCGCACGAGGGATACGGTTTCAAATTTGGCCCGGTTCCGCGCTTGCCCGCAAAAACGGCCGCTGGATAATGGCTGCCGAACTCGTCGATACCAGCCGTCTCTATGCCCGCTGCATTGCCCAGATCCAGCCGGAATGGCTTGAGAAAGTCGGATCTCATTTATTGAAAAAATCATGGGGCGATCCCCACTGGGAAAAAAAACCGGCGCAGGTCACCGCATTTGAACGGGCAACCTTGTACGGACTTGTCGTTTACAGCCACCGTCGCGTTCATTATGGTCACATAAACCCGAAAGAAGCTCGCGAAATTTTCATCCGGGAAGCTTTGGTCAATGGCGATTTCGAGAGCAAGGCGCCTTTTTTCCTGCACAATCAGAAATTGATGCGCGAAATCGAAAATCTGGAACACAAATCCCGAAGAACAGACGTGCTGGTGGACGACAGTCTGATTGCCGCTTTTTATGATAATCACATTCCCGAATCGGTTTTCAACGGTTTTTCTTTTGAAAAATGGCTCAAGGAAGCGACACGGGAAAATCCGAAACTGCTGTTTTTAGACCGTGACGACCTGATGCGCCATGAGGCAGCCGGAATTACGACCGAGCTTTTTCCGAAAACCTTTTCTCACTCCGGCATCGACATGAGCCTGAACTATCATTTCGAGCCCGGCAATCCCCGTGACGGGATTACCCTATCCATTCCCATCTACGCACTGAACCAGATCGATGCCCAGTGCTGTGAGTGGCTGGTTTTGGGCATGTTGAAGGAAAAAACCCAGTTGCTGATCAAGTCGCTCCCGCAACGAATCCGCCGGAATTGCGTCCCGCTCCCAGATTATGCAGCCGGATTCGTCGACCGTATTATCGAAAAAAAAGGTTTTGGATCCGGCTCGTTGGTCGAGGCGCTTATTGAAGACATCCGTTCAAAGACGAATGCTGTTGCGAAAACGGATGACTTCAGACTGGAAACCTTGCCAGCCCATCTTTTCATGAATTTCAGAGTAGTTGATGAACATGGAAGAATGCTGGAAATGTCCAGAAACCTTTCTGCTCTTCAGGCAGAATTCAGCCATGAAGCCCGTTCGTCTTTCCAGCAACTGGCTGAAAAACAGGCTCACCGGATTTCAGAAAAAAATTCACAGCAAACGTTTTCCCCAGTGACGTCAGCCAGTGCTGGCACAATGGAAAAGCTTCCCGAAAAAATAACGACATGGAACTTTGAACCTCTGCCTGAACTGCTCGAGATCACCCGTGGAAAACAGACGCTCTTAGGCTATCCCGCTCTGGTCGACAAGGAAACACATTGCGAAATCGAGGTTTTCGATGAACCTGCTCTGGCAAAACAGATGCACCATGCGGGTTTGCGTCGCCTTTTCACCCTGCAGCTGAAAGACCAGCTCAAGTTCCTGTCGAAAAACATCAGCGGCCTGACCCAGATGGGAATGCAGTTCATCAAACTCGGTTCGCAGGAAGAATTACGGGACCAGATCCTTCAGGCAGCAGTCGATGCCACGTTCATGGCATCTCCGTTGCCGGAGACGGAAACCGAATTCGAGAAACGGAAAAATGAAGGAAAAGCCCGTCTGGGCCTGATCGCCAATGAAATCGCCCGTTTGGCCTCACAGATTCTTTCCGAGTATCAGAATCTTCAGAAAAAACTGCCGACAATCCGGGTACATGAGCAAACGCTGGAAGATATCAACCAGCAGGTCAGCCAGCTGGTCACCAGACATTTCATCATCGAAAATGATCTGGAAAGGCTGAAACACTTCCCCCGTTATCTGAAAGCCTGCAGTGTTCGTATCGACAAATGCAAAAACGAACCACAAAAAGACAAGGCGCTCATGAGTAACTGGCTACAGGTCGCAACACCTTACCAGCGTGCGCTTCGGGATTCAAAACAGTCAAAAGCCCGGTTTGATCCGAAAATGACCGAGTACCGCTGGCTTCTGGAAGAGTTAAGAATATCCCTGTTTGCACAGGAGCTACGCACACCGTTTCCCGTTTCAGTCAAACGGCTGCAAAAAATCTGGGATACCCTTCAAAGATAGAAATTATAGCGTTTACAATTCGTAATTCGACCCTTCACCGGCAAGGGCCTTTTCGACCAGCTTGCGATTCAGGTTCGGTGAAATCATTTCGATGAAAGCATAAATGTAGCTGCGCAGGTAGGCGTTTTTCCGGATCAGGATGCTGGAACGGCCGGTACCGAACAAATGGCCCACCGGTATCGATCTCAGATTTTTGTCCCGCTCGGTATCAAATGCCGTCCCCACAATAATGCCGACACCGAGCCCCAGTTCGACGTAAGTCTTGATGACATCGGCATCGATCACTTCAAGGAGGATGTCGGCCTTGATATTGCGTTGTTCGAAAACGCTTTCAATCCGGTTTCTGCCATGAAAGACCCTGTCATACGTAATCAGGGGATATTTGGCGATTTCATCAAGCGTCAGCATCTTGGAATCGTTCAACGGATGGTCCGGCTTGACGACCAGATGATATTCCCACTGATGGCATGGCAAGGTGACAAGGCCTTCCATTTCAGGAACACTGGCCGTCACGACAGCAAGATTGGCCTGGTCAAGCAATACCATTTCGGCGATATCTTCCACTTTCCGCTGCAAAAGCGACAAACGGACTTTCGGATACTTCTGCATGAAAGTCGGGATAATTTTGGGGAGGAAATAACGCGCCTGTGTATGAGATGCCGCAATAGTCAGGCTGCCAGAATCCTGAGCGGCATACTCCTTGCCAATCCGTTTCAGATCGTCGATTTCCTGCATGATCAGTTCAATCGAATTCAGGATCATCCTGCCCGGCTCGGTCAACCCGCGAATACGTTTTCCGTGACGGCGAAAAATATCAACCCCCAGCTCGTCCTCAAGCTCGATAATGGCTTTGGACACGCCGGGTTGCGAAGTGAACAGGGCTTTTGCGGCATCGGTCAAATTGAAATTCTGTCTGACCGCTTCCCGCACAAAACGTAATTGGTGCAAATT
>JAHYZB010000014.1:26255-52397 GCA_019424645.1 Oxalobacter formigenes | reverse complement strand
TCTCCTTCCACGTAATCGTTGTTGTACTTCCAGTCTTTTGCCCCTGTGTTATACGGTGGGTCAATGTAGATGGCATCCACCCTGCCCCGGTGCGTATAGGTCAACGCCTTAAGGACGTGGTAGTTCTCTCCATTGATAACTGTGTGGCAAGGCTTGTCGCCACCACGATGCACATTGCCGGTACTGACCAAGCCGGGATAGATGGTATCGCGAAACTCGGCCACTACCACTAAATCATCTAGCGCCACGGTCTGTATTTCGTTTTCTGCTGTGTCCAGCAACTCCAGGCCAGCCGTTTTCTTCGCTTTGTGGATGGTCTTCACCTGCCATAGCCGCTGATCACCCTTTCGGGTTGTGCCACGTTCCTGTAAAACCCGCACCTTGTCGCCCTTGCGTATTGGGCGCAGCGGAAGCTCTACAGCTTCCGGGCTATGCCGCTCGAAGTTCAGACCAAAGGGAAGGCGCGAAGACAGAATCTTGAACTCTTGATCCAATTCGGCCCCTAGGGCCGAATCCTTAGCTTTTGCCTTGGCAATCAAATCAGTCAGTCTGGACACGGAAATTCTTTCTCTCTTCTATCTTCGTTATTGATGACGTGGTTGCACGACGCAGCAATGCTTGTAAATCGTGGTTCGAGATACTCCATAGCGGCGGGCCACGTCCGCAACCGGAATATCGGGATCACGCAGCAGGGTTTTGATCTCTCTAATCTGCTGCTCGTCCAGCTTTGGCTTGCGACCACCGGCGCGACCTCGGGCACGTGCTGCGGCCAAACCGGCTTGCGTCCGTTCACGGATCAAACCGCGCTCGAACTCGGCCAGCGCGGCGAACAAATGAAATTGTGGCTTGCCCGATGCGCTGCCCATCTCAATCTTCTCGGTCAGACTCTCAAAATGCACACCGCACTTCTCAAATTCAGCCACAATCTGCACTAGGTCAGGCAGGCTGCGTCCGAGACGATCCAGTCGCCAAACTACAGGGTGTCTCCTGTCCCAAGCGCCTTGCGACACTGCTCAAGCTCTGGCCGTGCTGTATTCTTACCGCCGGCCGTTTCTTCGTAGATAACGTCGCACCCAGCCTGCTTAAGCGCGCGCTACAGGTTTAAGTGCTGATCGTCGGTTGATACGCGAGCGTACCCTATACGTTGACTCATGGACACAACCAGGAAATTGAAAACTTGACGGATATATTAACACTTCTAAGCGGCTCTCAAGACGAAAAATTGCGATGTTTTTATCTGTTCAGAAAACGGTGGTTTTCTGAACAGTGAGATACATACCAAAGCTACCCGATCTCTTCTTATGCTCCTGAATTTAATATTCAGCGACCATGCACTCCCTTGGACATCAAATCCATCATCCGCTTTTGTAGCGCACGAAATTCATTCATCAGTTCTTCAAGCACAATAGGCGATGTCCATATAATTCTGCACGTAATGGTTCTCGGTGTGGTGGCCGCAGTGCACGGAGCCGCTCAGGCGGATACAGCCCCATCTGCCACGAAAAAGAAGTGACTAGAGATATGGTTCGGTCTTGGCGAAAGCAGAATGGGAAATAGCTGTTTTAGAACTACAAACTCGTCGTATTAGTATGGGAAGTCCACATAGCACTACTTTAATAATGCACCTTCCAAAAAAACCTGGAGGATTCACGCTAGCATTACCATAAGAGAAAACAGATCGATTTTCGCTGCTTGCCATATGGCAAGCACGTCGTCATTCTCGTCGCAAAAATGTCGACCATCATTCCATTGGCGCAAGCAAGTCCAGGATGTCTACATTCAGAGCAAGCGCAAGGCGCTCAATGCCATCAATACTGATATTGGTAATGCAGCGCTCGACCTGCGAAACGTAAGTCCGGTGAAAGTCGGCCAATTCTGCCGCTCGTTCCTGGCTTAATCCCCGCTCGGTTCTTAAGCGTTTCAGGTTAAATGCAATTCTTTGTCGTGCATTTGAGTGCGAGATTAATTTTTGTTTGTTCATGCGCTTCAGATTGACGCACTACTCGTTTATAATCTACAGACTGATAATCTACTGCTTTTAAATCTCAAACGGAAAATATGATGGCAAGAAAACTTTTAATCGTAATTTCAATGGCCAGTGTATTGGCCGGTTGCAGTACTACCTGGTATAGCCCGCACTTCAACAGTGATGACGCTCGTAACCGGCAACTGGCCATTGATGAAGGCTATTGCAATCGTGTCGCTACGGGCTCGGTTCCGATGCCAGAAATCAGAATCTATACACCTTCGCAGCAAAGCTACATGGTCACGGGAAACTCAACTACATTGGGAGAAAATGGAATTCAAAACAATTACTTCTCAGGAACCGTTACACCTATGAACGGTGGATTTGCATCTGGTTTCTCCTCAGGAATGGCGCAGGGAGCTGCGCTCGGTGCACTGATACGGGCTCAGCATGAACGTGAACAAGTTATTCGAGGTTGTATGATAAATCTGGGCTGGACTGATTCGCCTCCGTCTGAGACGAAACAATCTCGGGAAATTGCCAGAAACAATAAATCATCTAACAGGAATCGGCCTTCTTCTTCGAATGATTCTGTAAAAAACAGACAAACAGTACCCAACAGTTCAAACGAGATTTCCTGCAATCAATGGTCTGAGGACATCGCAAAGTCTGTCGCATCAGCGTATGAGAAAGGAATTCCCAAAAAAATCTTGCAGGATATTTCTCATGAATATCTCAAAGAAAATAATGCTTCGGGTAGAGAATATTTGATATTCGGACATCTGATCAATGCTCGTTACAGCATCCCATTAAAAAAAATGTCATCGGATGATTTTCCTCGTTTTATTCGATGGGAATGTGACAAAAATTGGGAAGATATTGGGCTTTCTAATGCAGCTTACATAAATCACAACTTGAATTGACTACTATAAATGCGGTAAATAGTAGAATCTTTGTTGTTTAAAGAATAATTTCCAACAAACACTGCTGGTTGCTAGTGGGAGTGAAAAGTGCCAAGACAAATATATCTCACCAAAGAACTTGTTTATTCCAGCCCATCGGATCAGCAAGGAGAGGAGAAGTTGTATCACACACCCTTTGGACTAGTCCGTGAAGATGCGCATCAGCATCTATACATCTGGCGTGAGGAGAAATGGGTTCTTCTATGGGAAGAGGAAGGACAGTTACTATTAGTCATGGGACAACTCAACGAGGGTGGGCATCCTAGGTTCACATGTGGTTTAGCTGCACGCACCATTTATGATGGCAAGGTAGACTATCTATTGGATAAGCTAAAGACATACTGGTGGGTGCTATTACCTCTTCTTTATATTTTTGTAATTGTGAAGGAATTGCATGCATCTCGTTTATGGGTAAGTGCAGCATTTATTGCCGTTGTTTCGGTCATAATTTATAGAGAGCGTAACAAGTCGGGTATCAAGCAAGCCTTAGTCTGCTTACTTTTAAGTCTGGCAACTTTCGTTGCACTAATATTTTTAATTGAAATTATGTATATGCTACTTCAAGCCATTCAATCATTAATGGGGCTTTGTGATGGGATAAGCTGCGAGCAACCACACATTTTTCTGAAACACGATTCTCATTATGACCCAGATCTTGTCGGAGGAAGAGGACGCTATGGGCTTTAACGACATCAGTCACCTCAAAAAAGCTGCACTCTTAATTAACGGTATCGAAATGTGTGAGGGTTTTATTGTCATCACCTCAACGTATACCTCCAAACCGCATCACATGCGGATCGATTCATTATCTTCAATGTCGGAACACATGCAGCTCCAACATTTGACTGGCCGATGGCTGCACGCCAGTCGTGGACTAAGCAGGCTGCCTGTCTGCCGCTCAACGAACTATTTCGGTGCATCACTGCGGCGGCCTGTAAGGAACGTAGGACATGCGAATTGAAAAATACATAGTCGAAAAATTAGCTAGGCGGGTCGAAAAAGTCGTCATTATCCATGCCAAGCGTAGCCTGCGTCAGTTGGGAAATAACCCCATTCTGTCGGGTGATGATTCACCATTGCGCAATGTATGGGATGAAGTCTGTGGCCAGCAGCAAGGAGAGGAGTCAAGTTACTGGTCAGCCTATAAGGAGATCATTGATCAAATTTTGTTGGACAAGGTGAGCCAACTAGACCGTGCATCACTCCTAGCGATATGGAGCCAAACCGATGACGGTTTTGATTGGCTCTATGATCATCAAGCAGACGAGAATGGACTGGAAAAGGTAGCTGTGGATATTGACACAGTGGTGACTTATTTAAGCGCGCATTTACTCCGAGCGGCTACTGACGAAAATAACGAACGAGTCCAGAGATACCTTTATCCCGAAGACTACGACCCAGAGTATGACGATGATGAGACGAACTAGAACACTTCTGCCAACACATCATATCTGGCGGTCAAACAGGCGTGAATTGCACCTCATTGGAATTCATTATCAAATATGACACCCCATGCTGATTGGGCAACACGCAGGCGCAAAGCCGAGGACAGCCTCATTCCCGCGAAATACCAACTCACCGAGTTGACTGACGGTAGGTATCGACTGCGGGCAAAGCGGAATGCAGAAGATAGCGATGCAACATTGATCATCAATATCGGGGCGCTGGAGATCTGCACCCTAGCAACACGAGCGTTTGCCCAAAAAATAGCCTGATCTTGCTTTATTGCCCAACTGGATGTCAACACAATAGAGAGCACTGTCTCCCACATTGTTAAGTGGCTACACAAGTACTTCATTCAAACATTGAACTTCATGGGACCGCGTGAAAGCAAGCGATCAGGAATTTATAGACTCAGCTACGAGCTGCTGACGCAATTGCTCACAACACATAGTGCATCGGCGACAAGTTTAGCCTGATGAATAATGATTTTGCATAAGTGGGAAATATTAACAAAAGCCAACATTTTTCCAACCAATATTGCCTCGACCCGCTTCCTCTATCGTGCGCACGCACACGTGTACTGCTTTCAAAACTCGGGTTTCTTCAACAGGCCAAGGCGTTCCATAACTTCTTGCCTCATCTGTTCCCATACGGCTCGGCGAAGTGCACGTTGTTCGGCTCGCGTTACTTTCCTCGCTTGAGCACGCTGCGCTGCCCATTCCTGTCGTCGTGCTTCCTTCTGCGTAATTTCTTCATCGGAATAATATTGGGGGCGAACCTTGGCACTACCAAGCAAAAGTCGCTCAAGCGTGCGCCCAATGCATTCACCTTGCACCTTCTGGCCTTGAAGTAGCGTAATCAGGTCAAGTGACACATAAGCGCTGATACGCTGGAAACCAGCCTCCCGAAGACGTTTCCGGTATGCGGCCAGTCGTTGTGCATTATTGCTGTCCGTGCTCATTTTACACCTGTGTACATTTCGCCGTAGAGAGTGCGTATTGCGTTATCTATATAGTATGCGGTCTCGGCTAAATATCGGTCTCGCATGTCGTCATCGAATGTGCCCAACTCGCAGGTCAACGGCAGGAGGATGGACTCAGCATGGACAAGGTCTGTCCATTCGTTCATGTTCTGCTGGTAGTGGCTGAAGGGTAGGAGTCGGACAAACTCTTGTAGCAAACGGATGATTCGTTTCACTGTCATTTTCATTTCCTTGTGAGCAGATAGCTTGGCTTCGGCATAAGCAATGCGCGCCTCGACGTCAAGGCATGCTGCATTCAACGATTGTGCGCTAAGCCTGAGGCGCGGCCAGGACTGACTATTGTTTAGCCATTTGATGGCTTGGTTTTGGGATAAGTAAGGATGGTGGTTCTTCATCTTAAGAAAAAATCCAACGGTACCGGCTGGCACGTTTGCCAGCGCCCCGCTCGACAAGCTTAATGACGCCATCCGCCACCAATGCTGACAGCAGCTTTGATGCATCAGTGAAATGGATATTCAGCAGTTTACCCGCCTGTCGAGCACTGATAAAAAACGGTTCAGGACCGTGGTGCGAAGCCAAGCGCAAACAAATCTTGGCTAACGTTTTTCCATGGTCACCGTACATCAACGCCTCGATGCCATCCGGCAGGAGATCATCGTCCACATCTTTCAGCACGGCAGCCAGGGTTTCGCCAGCAGGAAAACAAACTTTTTCCCAGCCTCTCAAGAAGTCAGCCCAAGTAATGCCAAAGTCTTTGGTCCCAATCACAGGCAATGCTAACCTGTGCCATTCCCGCACAATTATGCGAAGCTCGACGAGGGGTGCACTCGGCATTTTCCCCTTCAGGTACCGCACCAGCTCAAATAGTCGTTTATTTCGTTGGCTTTCTGCGGTGGGTATGGTGTGTGAAGGAATACCTACAGAAGAATACTGAAGATGACTTCTGTAATCCTCCGTAATCCTCTGTAATCTTCTGTTCTCTTCTGTAGGTGCTAGTTCATCCGATATGGAAAAAAAGCCAGGAAGATCGACAATAGGACCTTCACAAAAGACATGGCCAGTCACTGTGAGATAGCGTTTGGTCGAGTAAAGCTCTACGCTAATTCCGTCTATGACGCCTTTACAACGCCTTGGTGATCCTGCAAAGCCAAAGCCACGCAACCCATTTCCTGACGGGGAAAACTCAACATAGCGACAGCCTATGCGATCTAGCAAGGCTATAGCTCGTGGGTCCGGCTTGCCATCCTCTACGCAACTATCAAGATCGATACCAACAAGGCCGTCACCATTTAGCACAAGTCCAATACCATCGCGCCCGCCTTCTTCGTAAGCCGTTTTTGCGGCCTCAAAAGTACCCCATGTGTTTGGATCAATCACGTTTGCAGTGCTATTCGGCATTGAGGGATCATATGGTTTCTTAGCTCCCTTCCATGTCACCCAACGAGGACGCACCCTCAGCTCGGTGGGGATATGCTCAAACATAGGCTTTAGCATCGTTATACCACCGCCATCTGCGTCCGCAATTCGTCATTCCAGTCTTTTGCCGCCATCAGCATTAAAAACCGAACAAGCACGATTAAGAGTGCATTCATGCATTGCCCTCCTTAATCCGGTGATATTGGGTGCACCGGGCATGAAGATAGCCGTCACGTTCGTACAGATCGACTAGTTCCATCTTGATATCGACGCCCATACGGCGTAACTCAATAATGCGAGTGGCCGATTGATAGCAACCAAGACGACGTGGGTCGTAACTCGTTTTCGGGCCGGAGCAAAGGACGTTCAAAATACGCTGCTGCTGGGCCTTGCTAGTAGTCGATTTCAGGCTAGAATGATTTCGCTCTTTCGCGCTCTCGGCTACTTTCTTGTGGTCGGGGGCATTTTTCATGCTCACACCCCCAACACAGCTTTAATGTCAGCGACACGCCATGCAAGGCGACCATTGACGCGCAGAGGACGAATTGGGCCGTTCTCATAGCAAGCCCATACGCGCAAGGTTTGCGGTTGGCGGTTCAGATAGTGGGCTGCTTGGAGGGTTGGTACTGCCGGGCTGGTAACGGTTTCTAGCAGTGGGAATGGCAGAGGGGTGGTTTGCGGCTGTTGAATAGTATCCATGGTGTATCACTTCTATTGTTTTTTAGTGATACAGATTCTCTATCTCATACGCTTTTTTCCCGATATGTGCGTGCCTTATCGTGCCTTATCGTGCCTTATCGAGCTTTGTCGAGCTTTGTCGCGCCTCATTTTTTTGCCTAGCGCCTTCCGCGTGAATACATCAAAATCGCCAGTTTCTTGATACTTTTTGCCCCTGTATTGCAGCCCTTCACTCACATACCCAATTAGCGATCCTTCTTTGTTCTGGGCCATTTTTATCAACTCTGTCCATACGCTGTTTACATCATCCCTATTCAGGGCGCGGTCTTTTGCTATGCACACCTCAGCATCCAAAAGACGCACGCGACTCTGTAGCTTATGGCTATTTGCCGATTCTGGTGTGACTCTTTCTTGATAGTCGACGACGTCGTCGATAGCAACACCAATTGCCTGCTTTTCAAGAAAATTCATGAGCGTTGAAACATCACACGGAAACGATAGAGCGGGTTCGTTCAGGTTGCCCGTAGGATGCTCTGTCAGCACGGCGCGTTCGTCTGGCGTCAGTACAAAATCATCATCAGGCTTTTTGATATACACGCCATCCTCCCGAAGCGACAGCCAATCACACCACGTGTCGACACGTTCAATCTGACATATCCGTATGAAATCGCTGTAACCGATTTTCTTCATTGTGAACCTTCCATGCAGGTCTTTAAAATAAAGTGCCAGCGTCAGGCCGATGAAAACTTTAGGCTTCTCATCACGTCGGGCTAGACGCTGGCGTAAATGGTCAGGCGGCGGTGATTGTCTTCAGCGGTTGCGCCTGTTCCTTTGGCTGTTCAATACCTGCCTGCTCCAATATCCAGCCTTCAATCTTGGTATGCCACATGCGCAGCAGGTCCAAAGGGCGGCGTCGGTAGTGCTTTTCAGCAATAGCGCTTGGCTTGTGGCCTTGAATTTGTGCCACCACGCCAGCCGGTGCCTCTACCCATTCGGCCAGGGTACCAAAGGAACGGCGCAGTCCGTGTATGGTCAGGTGCGGCAATCCGGCGGCCTGTATAGCCTTGTTGTGTGCAATACGCGGTTCAGCAATGTATCCAGCATGTGCGGTGGGGCTTGCGAATACCCACGGTGAAGGTTTCCATGGATTGCCCTCGACTTTTTTGCCGCGTAACTGGCGAACAGTGGGCGTGCTGTTAATGCGGCGAAGTTCCAGTAGCAGCGATTTAACATAGGGCGTTAGCGGAATGACACGGCCTGTTTCCTGCTCTACCTTATCAGCAATCTGAATGCTGCCCCACTGAAAATCTACGTCCTCCCATCGCAGGGCGGCGATTTCCTCCCTGCGAGCACCAGTGAGCAAGGCGGATTGCAAGTAGGCCGAAATAACCGGGTTGCCAATCTTGCGTACATGCTCAAACCACAGCGCCAATTGTTCACGTTGCAAACAATCGTCCTTTGCCTGAGCCTTGGGCAGTTCCCTTTTCATTCGTACACAAGCATCGGCGTTTACCTGCTCTCGGTATTCCGGGCGGTCAGTGCACCAGTTTATGAATGTCGCCAACAGGGAAAGCGCCAGCCGGGTGCGGGTTGCTCTCTTTGGTACTTCCTTCTCTATCCAGTCGGCTACGGCATCGCGGGTAATCTGACTCAAGGGCAAATCCAGTAGGGGGCGTAATATCCCCGGCTCTTTCTTTTCTGCCATGCCCTTACGGCGACCTTGAGTAATTTCCTCACCCCCATCGCGTGCCATGTTCTCGTGGTCAGCCTTGTGCCGTTCGCTCCATTTTGGCGCTCGGGCGGCTATATAGACACTCCAGACATCTAGCGCAGGGGCTTTTTTCTGCTTGGCCTTCTCGCGCTTAGCAGCATCGGTGGCTGTAATCTCAGCCTTTACCTCCCGCGGATCGCGGCCTTGGTCAATAATGGCTTGCAGGCGACGTGCCTCGGGTCGCGCTCCCGGTGTGATTATCTCGCCTGTTTTTGGGTGCCGGTATTCTTCTAGGCTCCATACGCTCACATCGCCAATGGTTACACGCAGGCTTTTACCGTTCAGGCGGCCTTGGTAGATATATGCCTTTGCGCCAGCGGTAGCACGTACCGCCAACCCATTTACGTCAGCATCCCATAGAAACGTCTGAGGCTTGTCAGCCTGGCATGTAAACGCCTCAATACGGCCTGCTGTCAATTTCACCTTTGCCATGTCCAGAGATTCCCATGTAAGCACTATGTAAACATAATTATGAAATGTCGCTCAATATTAATCAACCTTCAAATTTATATAAAGATCAAAAAGTCCTTAAAAAACTAAGCTCTATAGGTTTTTCAACACAGATCAATATTGATAAATCAGCTATCTTTCAGACTCTTAATCCGTAGGTCGCGTGTTCGAGTCACGCACAACCCACCAATGAATTCAAAGGGTTACGTCAAATGACGTAACCCTTTTTTATCTTCAGAATACCTCATCGTCCGATCAATATCTGCATTGAAGTATTTTTGTAAAAAAACTTGCCTGTAGCAATGAAAATTATTCCGTAATTTCTTCCGGCCATATAAAAGACGGGAGCATGGCCAAAAAATCTTCTTTTGACGGAATTTCCATTTGGCCAGCCTTGAGCGCTTCCAATATTTCAAAACGCCTTGCCCAGACCTTGTCACGCCATGCATGCCATCGCTTCGAATGAATACCGTTCATTGGTACTTCCAACGTAAGAACACGCTGCGATGATTCCATCGTAATGTCGTTCCTTAACTTTCTTGTCCATCATTTCGCATGCAAGCTGCGTGAAGTATTCCTGATGAGCTTCAGCTTTTATGGCAGGTAAAACCGGAGGTTTAAATCGGTCGTCGTCAAAAGACCAGTCGGTTTTGCAGTCGTCAGGGCAAGTCAGCCATTCAAACCCGGATGCCACCGGGAAAATCAGATAATCAGGCTCAACCTGCGCGATACGATTATTATTATGTTTTTCGATCAATGCTTTCATTTTTTCTTCCTTACCATTCGACTATACATATTCCGGCACCACCAGCGTTACCATAATTCCAGAAATTTCCCCACGGCCCGGATCCCGCACTTCCAATGGTTACTGTAATAGTTTCGTTTGGAGTAACATTAACGAGAACATCTGCATACCCTCCTGCCGAACCGCCAGCGCCACTAAATGGATTCTTCATTGATCCACCATAACCGTAACCTGTCCCCCCTGTTGTCGCGCTAAAACCAAGTGGACAACTGCCACCCAACCTGTTTCCATCATCGATGATAAAAGAATCTGCGGTTCCATTTATACCAATCCCGGAGACGTTATTTGCAAAAGAAAACGTACCGCCTGTTGTACCTCCCACTTTACCGCCCGTAACCGTGACATAACTTCCAAAACTTGATGCACCACCATCGCTGCCACCATTTTGGTAGGTCTTTGATCCCCCCCTCCATCACAAATCCTGACTTTTATATTTGTTACTTTTTCAGGAACTACAAAAGTTCCACTTGATGTGAATACCTGTTATCCATGTAAAGTGACTTTGTTATCGATATACTCCTTGATTCCATTGCTAGTAACCGGTCTTGAACTCAATGCTGTCGGAGTGCTATCGACAAGAATGCCATAACCCTCAAGCGTTTCCGACTTCTCCAGTTTGTCGATCAGATCATTGTAATTTCCAGTAAAAGCCACTCCCGCCAGCTCCGTAATATCCGGTTTCAACGCCAAAGCGGTTTCAACTGCTTCTATTTCCGCCTTTTGTAATATTTCCTCATTAAGTTCAGCAAGATTAATCCCCAGTGCCAGTCTGGCGGTTTCCTTATCCGCCCCTTCATCGCCTAAAAGTTCAAACAAATACTGCCTGAGATTTCCCATCGCAAGCCTGAATTCACCCGTCGTGGTTTCAGGACTTTTTGTTCCGTCAAGAAGATTTCTTTCAGGTAATTTCGTCATTCCATTTCTCCATAAAAAAAGCCCCCTTCTTGCGAAGGAGGCTTGCCTGTTAATTTTTGACGCAACTCGGGCGTCAGGAAAATCATAATCGATAAAAGAACTTCGGTCAGCTGTTTGTCTTTTTATTTGTCCAGAAAAAACATAAGCCGCGTCATTGACGCGGCTTATTATGATTTGCCGTTTGATTTCAGCTTCTGCAGCATCCGGCGGATTGAGGTCCTTATCAAATGCAATCCTTCACTGCAATGAAAAACCGATCAAGCGGAATTAGTGCCCAAGCTTACCTTCCAGCGCAAAATCAATTTCAACAGCGTTGACATCGTCAATTGTTTTCGCTGCATTGATTTGTTCACGCAAATTCCATTTCCTTCTATAAAGCGCCTGTGTATGATTAATGATATCCAGCTTCATAGACTTTAACCGGGAGTACGACACTTCATGGAAAGTATTATCGAAAGCGCAAAATTGAGCCGTTTCCTGCCCGGTCGTTTCAAGGGCATAAATCAGGCTTGAAATATTCCTGTTTGCTGTTTCATCGGCATTAATCTCGAATCCGGCAGATGAATTGCAATGAGCATTGTCCAATTCTTCTGCAAATGCCGTATCCAGTTCTGCGAGTTTTGATTCTTTGGTTTTTTCGAAATGCTTTTCCGTCCCGACAAAATTACAGTCAATGATTTCGTTATCCGTTTCTGAAATCGCAAGCCCACAAAATTGTGGCATCAACATCAAGGTATTTTCAAGACGCTGTCTGTCGATATCTTGTAGAACGATACGACCTTCATGTTCGACGTAATATGTCATTATTGATCCCCTTTGGAAAAAATAAATTTAAATCGTGACGATGCAAAACCTTCGTAATACACGTATATGGAATCTCCCTTACAACATGGAATGTTCGTTGCGGCTCCTGCCCCACTTGCATTCCCCCTCGACAGGGCAGAAGTAAAGCCTGATAGTGTATTTTCCATTCGTACAGAGTAATTTGCAGTTGTCACAATACCGAATATCGAAAACCAGCCATCATCCGGGGCTGTATAGACGCTTCCTGATGCACCGAGTGTCAAATCAATATATCTGCTTGAAGGCCCGCCCCATTTGTCATTAAATTTATTCGACAGATTCCCGATTTCATTCGCCAACTCTGTAATATCGATCAGTCCGGGATTGGTTACCGCATCAAATGCCTTGATACAGGCAAGCAAAGCTATATTGCGAGGGCGGTTTTCATTGGCGGTCGGGACAACGGCGCTTGCATCAAAAAAAACCGAGTTTGATGAAACACCACCGCCCACGCCGACATTTTCGCTTGCCCCACTGTTTTTTTTGGAAAATACACCATTAGCTGTAAGAGTTGAATGTGCACCGAAATACCCGGTAATATTTTGTATGGCATCTCCTTGCGTTGTTCCAAAACCGCGCCCTGAATCCAGATGGCGTCCGGCATCCCATCCACGAACAAATTCACCTCTCAAATCCGGCAAATTAAACGTGCTCTCCCCATCCCCTTGCCCATAGGTGGTTCCGATGACCCGGTATAGGTCAGCGCAGATTTCACGCCCCACTTCGCTTCCGTCAGCCTTCAAATAACCTGCTGGCGGGGTCGCTGCAGCAAAGTATTCTATGGTTCCAATCGGGACTCCACTTGACGGGACAATGCCTTTGGCAGGATTTTGCAGGACCCATTTCTCCAGTGCCTCGTCATATTGCATTTCCAGCCAATGCCCCGCTCCGGCTATATCTCCTTGTTCAAGGCTCAGGTTGTTGCCTTTGACGATTTCTCTGGCTCCAAGCTGGTCGATATTCAAGGTAGGGGTTTTTGTCCGGTTGGCTTCTTTCGCACGGATGTGGATGAGTTGGCCGTTTTCAGGTTCTGCGATGGACGGAACGAAGCTGGCTGAGAGCTGATCGGCTTCTCCCTTTGCTTCGGCGATTCTCAGTGAAGAGACGGTGGCTATGGCTGTCTCTATGTGCCTGCTCAGGGTGTCGATGTCTCCATTGTCAAGCAGGTTTTCTCCCGTTTTCTCTGCCGTGAATCGGGCAACGGCTGCGGCAATGGACGATCCCTGCCGAATGGCTTTGTTGATCTCGGAGGATCTCGCCATCCCTTTTTTGAAGCCTTCTTTCAAAAAACCCGATTTCTCATATTCAAGCTGCTCCAGTACGTTGGCCCCTTCTCCTGTGGCAAAGGGTTTGAAGTCGTTTCGAACCTGATTTGAATTTTCTCTTGCCTGTGTTTCCACGGTATTCTTCCAAATAGTGAGACCCGTCTCCGGAAACGGGTCTGATTGAACAATAAAGCCCAATTGGGAAGCGCGAATAGTACGTCAGGATTTTTCTTCGGTCAGCTTGTGCATGACGTGAATATATCGATTGGTACAACATTTTTTGCCAGCACACGCCCTCTTTTACAACCGCGAGATACACGAATACGCTTTTTAATGGAATGTCCTGCGCGACAAAGTTGTCATGGAATTTGAAAGTAAAGAAGCAAAAATATTTTCCGTTTCTTCTGCTTTTGCTACGGACGGCTTGCTCATTATTCGATTATTGTCAGCCGTTATCCCGACCATATGCTTTTTATTTATCCCCGAATCCTGTGGAAAACCCGGTGAATAAAGATGAGCCAGCCCTGAATTCAGGCGCACCCGGTCATGAATGCTTATTTTTCAGGCAATCTGAAACCCGGCAATTATGACAAATGTAACAAATTGTGAATATTTCATTCTGATGAGGCAGGCCATCGTATGCTCTTGCCTGCTTTTCTGTTTAAAAAATATTTTTTAAAATTGTCAACAAAAAAGTACCAACGCTGTCATAATTTCGCAACATAATTTCAGGCGTCATAAATAGCAGGCTTTAAAAAACAAAACGCATCGCATCCACTTTCCATCATGAGACGACTCTCTTTCAACGCTTTCCCCTATAAATTCCATATTAAAAGCCACTGGTTAATCCCTCTGGCAGCGCTATACCTGACCAGTATCCTGAATCTCAGTCTCTGGCGTTACCTGATCGTCCATCTGGAAGTGAGTGGTATCAAGATGTTTTTTTTCGCCATCAGCTTTCCCGTCTTTATCTTCGCTACCTTGTATCTCCTGCTGAATATTGTCTGCCTGCCCTACCTTGCCAAACCTTTGCTGGCGGCCCTGTTGCTGACATCGTCCGCCACCAATTACTTCATGTTCAATCTGGGCGTTTTCATCGATTCGGATATGGTCAGGAATGCCTTTGAAACCACCACACGGGAAGCGATGGACCTCATGTCGCTTTCCGCCATAACATGGATATTCATCACCGGCATTATCCCTGTCGCTCTGCTGGTCTTCACGAAAATCGAATACAAAAGCTTCTGGAGAGAATTGCGCTTCCGTCTTGTCGCCATTGCCGGTTCAGTTATCACCATCGGAGCCATTGCTGCCCTGTTTTTCAAGGAATACGCTGCTTTCGGCCGCAACCATCGTGAAATCACCCGGTTGATCAACCCGACCAATTACATTTCGGGAACGGTAAGCTATTACAAGCAAAAAGCACTGGCCAACCGCCAGTTCGCACGGCTGGATGAAAAGGCGAAACTGATGCCTTATGAAGATGCCGCACCGACCGTTTTCATTCTGGTCGTCGGGGAAACGGCCCGGTCAATGAACTTTTCGTTAAACGGATATCCGCGTGAGACGAATCCCATGCTTGCCAAAGAAGATGTGATCTCTTTCAGGGATGTCTATTCCTGTGGAACGGCGACAGCCATTTCCGTCCCTTGCATGTTCTCGAATATGGGGCGCGAAAAATTCAATGCCGATGATGCGGCCTATTCGGAAAATCTGGTCGATCTGATGCAACAGTCGGGTTTTCAGGTTTTGTGGAAAGACAATGATGACGGCTGCAAGGGTGTCTGCAACCGCGTTCCCAACGAAGAGATGGTCAAGAAAAATGACATCCGTTACTGTGACGGAAAAAGCTGTTTCGATGAAGTCCTGCTGGAAGATCTCGAAGACTATCTGGGCAATGTCACCAAAGACGCTTTCATCGTCCTGCATACCATGGGCAGTCACGGGCCGACCTATTACAAACGATATCCGGCGGCATTCAAAAAGTTCACGCCGACCTGCGATACGGCAGACATCCAGAAATGTACCCGTGAAGAAGTTGTGAACACCTACGACAATACGATTCTTTATACCGATTATGTCGTCGCAAACGCCATCAAGGTCCTTAAACGATTCCCTCATCTGGAATCCGGCCTGATGTATGTATCCGATCATGGGGAGTCACTGGGAGAAAACAATATTTACCTGCATGGGCTCCCGTATTCCATCGCTCCCCTGGAGCAGAAAAAAGTCCCGATGGTCTTGTGGATGTCGGAGAACATGAAAAAATTCGACCATCTCAATTACAGCTGTATTGCGAAAGAGGCAGAAAAGAACACCTATTCGCACGACAATCTTTTCCATACCCTTCTTGCGCTAATGGAAGTGAAATCGACAACCTACGACAAATCGAAAGACATGTTTGAAAATTGCCGGCTGAAACCATTGCCGCACTGATTCTGAACTGATTCTCCACCATCATGACAAGGACTATCGTAAAAGATAGTCCTTTTTTTTCGATCCATTTCGCAAAAACGGCAACTTATTCTGTCCGTCCGAAGTCAAAACTGTCTTAAACAGTCAAAAGACGAATATGAAGTACTTCAAGTTTACAGGGCAAATAAACAGTGTTCTAATAAGCTTCATCCCTAACCCGCACACAGCCTTCAAGGCTAAAAACCCATCTTTCAAGGAGATTGCTCATGAATGAGACGATTAACTCCATGCTGACCCGCAGAAGCATCCGGGCCTATAAAACGACACAAATCCCGGAACGCGATCTCAACTGGATTCTGGAAGCCGCCATTTATGCCGCGACCTCGCGAAACCTGCAATCCTGGGATTTCACGGTCATCCAGAATCAGGACATGCTGAAAAAGCTTTCAAAAGCCGCCGCCGACACGCTCCGTAAACTGGGTGACGCCCGCAGTCTGGAAAAGGCGAATGATCCCGATTTCTCCCCTTTCTACAATGCCCCGACCGTCATCATCGTGTCCGGCAACGATAATCGCAATGCCCGTATCGATTGTGCCAACGCCACCCAGAACATGTGCGTTGCCGCCAACGCACTGGGCCTCGGTTCATGCTATCTGGCAAGTTATACGCAGGCGTTCGAAGACCCTGCCGTCGCGGCAACACTCATGAAAGAACTCGGCATACCTGATGGATACAAACCCCAGTTTGCCGTTTCACTGGGATATGCCGATGAAAAACCGGCCACTCCTGAACGTCGACGCGACGTCATCCATTTCGTCAAATAAGGGGGCAATCATGTTCGACAACCGTAAACGCATCATGTGCGCACTGGCTGCCATGACCTTCATCAGCGCTCCCGCATGGGCAGACGTTATCCTGCCGGCTCCCAAAACGTCCGCCGGTATGGGGGTTTTCGCTGCATTGAACAGCCGCCATTCTGCCAAGGCCAGTGAATTTCCCCTGAAAGATATTTCAAAACAGGAACTGTCCAACCTGTTATGGGCAGCCTCCGGGAAAAACCGTTTCGGCAAAGGCTGGACTGTCCCGTTTGCCATGGGAAAAGCACCTTACAACACTATTTACGTGCTCGATAAAAGTGGCGTTTTCCGGTACGACTGGAAACAGAACCGCCTGATTGAAATCTCGAAAGAAGATGTCAGGGAAAAAGCAGGACCACAACCCATCGTCGGGCAATCGCCCGTTGTCCTCGTCTTTGTGGCAGACAGCGGCACCAAACCGGATTACGCTTTCATCGCTTCCGGAGCCATGACACAAAACATCTATCTGGCAGCTGAATCCCAGGCGATAGAAGGCCGTTACGTCATCTCAATAGACGAGACCCAATTGCGTCATGCCCTGAAACTCAAAACGGATGAAAAACCACTGAACCTGATGCTGCTCGGTAAAAAATAAGCATATCGTCATTCATGAAAGAGCTTTCTTTTCGAAAGCTCTTTTTTATTCCTTCCGGTTTCTGATAGTTGATCACGGCCAAAGGCCTATTCGTTAATGCCGCATATTCCGTAACCTCCTGAACTTAAGAGCAACAAGACTGTCACATTGTCGCAAGTGCATGCGGGCGTCCAGCCCTGAATGTCTTTCAGGAAAATTGAAACAAATTTGATATTTCGAAGCACTTCCAGTCACCACAATGTTACATTTTCACTTGTGAGAAAGAAGTGTCCCCATTCCTTCCAGTCCAGGTTTCCGGCTGGCAAAATTATCCCTTGGAGAATAATATGAAGCGTTATTTATTGTCTTTATTGGTCGCTCCGCTTGTTCTGGTCGGTTGCGCCCAAATGCCCGACTCGAATCCTCCCATTTCGCAGGCAGTCAATTCTCTTGACGCATTTCACTGGCAACTGACCGATGCGACCAATCATCGGGGCCAGCGCCTGAACTATCTGTTCGTCCAGCCGACCAAACCGGTGCAGCTTGACTTCAAGGTCAACCGCTTCACCATTTCAAACACCTGTAACGTCATGTCCGGCAATTACCTGTTGAATGAAAACTTGGTGACATTTTCCGATATGGTATCGACCCGTATGCTTTGCGCACCCCAGCTCAATACACTGGAACAGCAGGTTGCCGTCCAGTTCCAGAAAAAAGCCAATATTGACCTTTTAATGAGCGCCGCCCCGGTCATGAAACTGCGTTTCACTGACGGCAACACCCTGACCTTTACCGGCCGCCCTACTGCCGACCTCCGTTATGGTGGCACCGGCGAAACCGTATTCATGGAAGTCGCTTCAACCACCGTGGCATGTGCCCTCCCGGGAATGCCATTGAAACAGTGCCTGCAGGTCCGTGACGTCTATTACGACAACAATGGCGTCATCAATGGAACCAGCACATGGCGTCCTTTCTACTCAAACATCGAAGGTTACAGACACGATGGCATGGGTCATATCCTGCGCCTGAAACGTTATAACGTCGCCAACCCGGCAGTCAATGCACCGAATCAGGCGTATGTTATGGATATGGTCGTCCAGTAAAAACCGGTTTGCCTGATCCATCAGGCATCATAAAAAAAGCCTGACATTACTGTCAGGCTTTTTTAGTCTTTTTCATAACAGGCAGAATGGTCGATTATCCCGATAACAATGGACGGAACCTGCATTTCAATAAAGCTCAAGCATCTCCATCAACCATTCCGGACATCTTTCCTGAAATCCGGCTGGCTCATCCAAAGCAACCGGGAGCGGAAAAAGAGCATTTCCACAAATGCCTCATCAGACAAGATGACCGGGAAACCTGACAGGCTTTCCCGGTCCTCATGATCAGAATGAGTAACGCACTCCCAGATTGACGCCCAGATCCGTTTTCGAAACGCCATTGGCTGTCCGTTCAAGATCGAAATAAACACTCATGTTATCCGTTGGAATAAAATTCACGCCCACGCCATACAGATAATAAGTGCCTCCGAACGAATCCGTCAGTTTCGCCGTTTTCCGGTCGGCTGTAATACGTGTTTCTACATCCCCGTCGAATTCATGCAGGATCGAAGCTTTTGCGTAAATACGCGATTTGGCATTCAGCTTGTAACCGGCGAGGAGACCACCACGAAGCCGGGCAGACGTTACGCTATCGTTTTTGACATGCATCGAGCCATCTTCATGCCCGTAGTCGTAGGATGCGCTTCCAAGTGTTCCCAACAGCGCCTGAACCTGTGGTTCGACAAACCAGCCATTGCCGAACTCATGATTGTAACCGTACTCTACCGAGAGCGAATAGGCATTGCTGTCAAAATCGGCATGGTTCTTCTGGAAGAAGGTTCCGCCCCAGGTATCATATTTGCTGTCGACTTTTCCACCCTTCAAGACGATATCCACATAATGGCCTTTATCTGCCAGCCAGCTTGCATAGAGAGACAGGTTTTTGCTCTTGGTTTTGCCATTGCCGTAAACAAAATCATTATTGGCATGTTCATAACCGACGGCTCCCCCGACACGCCAGTTCGGGTTCACGGCATAATCGAAACCGATCTGGATGCCATTGAACTTCTGGTCAACCTTGCGCACACCGTCGATTTTGGTGTTGCCATACTGATAGCGTGCCCACAAACCTTCCTCTTTCCGGTTGTCACGCAATTCACCCAGCCGTTTGGCCAGCGTATCGTCACGCATCAATACATTGGCTGCTGCCATGTTCGAATCCAGAGCAGTTTTCGGACCATTCGAAAGTTCATATTGAGTCAGCCGGTCTTCGGTTGCCAGCGTATTCAAGACAATATGACCGTTCTCATTCTGCGTTACCTGAATGTTGTCGTAGGTATAATTGAAAACCGTATTATCGTACCGGGTACCTGTTTCAAGAGAATAATTGGCCAGATTATTGCCATCATTTGAAACGACAATCAGGCCCAGCGGATTGGCATTGTCACCCGCAACCGACCCCAGGCCGTTTTTCATCCCCTGATCGAAGACTTTCAATTTGACCTTGCCATTATCCGCTGTCGTGACATTGCCTGCGACATGGATCACATCCCCACGGTTGTTGACAATGTCAGTACGCATATTAATAGTGTTGTCGCCATCCTTGATGAAGGTACCGGGAGTCGGCGCCGTGCTGTCGCTTCCTACCGTGATGACGCCATAATCCGTACCTTTGTACTGCCTTTTGTGTTCGGCGGTTCCGACGTTGCTTTCACTTTCATAAAATGAAATCGTCGAATTCGTCATGTTCAGATCATGGCCAACGTCGAGATTGCCCGCCAGTTCCAAAGTAGAGCCGTCCAGGATCAGCTTGCCGTCAGGGGTCGTCGTAATGGCGCGCCCCAGAGAACTGTTGCCGGTATTATTGCTGATGACTGTATTCGACTTCAATATCAGATTTGAATTGGCGACATCAATGGTGCCAGTCAAATTGATATTGTTTCCCTGCTTGCCGCCCGCATCCAGAATAAGGAATGAATCTTTCACATCAAGGGCCAACGACTGGACAGATGAATCTGGCAAACCATGCCCCGTTGCTGTTGCGACAAAATTCAGATCGTTACCTTGATGTGAAGCGATCTTTACCACCGCATTGCGAACTTCCACCGCTTTCGCTTTCGCCAATGCCGTATCAGTACCGGTGCTATAACCGGCTGTCGCACTCGCGTTGACAGAATTGACCGTTATATCCGCTTTCAACGGATTATCGGTGCTTCCTTTCATCACGATCCCGTAAGCCTCTGCACTTCCGCCCACGTTCCCTTCACCACTGAAACTGCGTCCCTCGCCTGCAAAACCGGCATTTCCGCCGTATGCCTGTGCTGTCACATTAGACGCGCTCACGAGCAATGTGGCGGCTCCTTCAGCATAAAGCCCGACAGCCGAAGCATTGCCGCCTGCACCTGCATTACCGTTATCAGCCGGAGCGGGCCTGTTGGCATGATTGCCTCTGCGGCGCGGGATATGAGCGCCGTCTCCACCATTTCCACCCTCACCACCCTGTGCGTAGACATCAATGTCCCCTGCCGCAAGTGTCAGGGAAGAAGTCCCGGCAACAGCGAAACCAGCTGCTGTAGCGCTTCCACCGTCGCCGCCTGATCCTCCAGCTCCGTTAGCGCCATACTCGCCATCCTGGCCTCTCACGCCATTATTGCCCCGCTGGCCTTTGCGCCCATTGCGTCCATCGTCACCTCTGTGTGCATTACGGGAACCTCTGCCATTACGACCGTCCGCCGCCGTGACAGAACCGTCTCCATCGGAACCGGCATCACCTCCTTCACCACCCCATGCCCCTTTTCCGCCCTCACCGCCACGGCCCGCTTTGCCGGCATTGCCACCTTCACCGCCTCTGCCGGCTTCACCACCTTTGCCACCGGCGCCTGCCTTACCGCCATCGCCAGCGTTACCACCATCTCCCGCTACCGAAGTAATCACAATGTTACCGCCTATCGACATGGCGATCGAGGCATTTTCCATGCCGACACCAATGGCAACGGCATTACCGCCTGCTGCGCCCGAGCCGCCAGCCTGACCGTCACTTCCCGACTGTGCGTCAGCACCGTTACCTCCCCTGCCGCCTTTGCCTCCATTACCACCATTGCCGCCACGGCCACCATTGGAGGCCAGTCCGGCATTACCACCTTTACCCCCATTATCACCAGCACCTGCCGTTCCGGCCAGGCCGTCATCACCCAGAGCGCCTTCAGTACCGACATCGCCCTGGACGCCATCTTTTCCACTCACGCCATCACTGCCCTGATTGCCGGCAGCGCCTGTAGAGCCTTTCTTACCATTGTCTCCGTTCCATATACCTGTACTACCGCCCTTGCCCCCTTCACCACCGGCGCCACCCAACCCGGCTGCACCGCCTGTTCCGGCTGCACCACCCGTTCCGGCTGCACCGCCTGTTCCGGCTGCGCCACCCTCGCCACCATTACCACCTGCGCCAGCAGCGCCACCCTGACCGCCGTCACCGCCGTCACCACCGGCACCGGCATTACCGCCACGGCCGCCATCGCTGCCATCGGCTCCATTACCACCTCTGCCACCGTTACCACCGTTGCCACCGTCACCCCCTCTGGCACCGTCAGCACCGGCTCCGCCGTCGCCTCCCCTTCCGGCATAAGCCGAAACGGCAAGGTTTTCACTCACATTGACCACGAATGCATTACTGTTTTCCGCTGCGAAACCAATCGTGTTTGCATGACCGCCAACGCCGCCAGTGGCACCGGCAGTGGACAAACCGGCCTTACCTCCGGAAAGACCGGAAAGCCCTTCAGCACCGGCGCCTCCGGTGCCGCCATTACCCCCCATTCCGGCGACCCCGGCATTTCCACCGTTGCCTCCGTTGCCGCCGAGAGCTCCGTTACCGCCATTGCCACCCAGACCGCCAACGCCGCCTTTACCGCCCTTGCCGCCTTTGCCTCCATTTCCGGCATCACCGCCGTCATTACCATTACCACCCTGACCACCCTGGCCTCCGGTACCACCATCACCACCACCTATGCCATGGATAATGACAGTACCACCCTTGCCGCCCTGTCCTCCTTTACCGCCCTGTCCACCCGCTCCGCCGTCGCCACCGGAACCGCCATCACCGGCAGCGCCACCGTCACCACCGGCTCCGCCATTGCCGCCATTGCCGCCCTGGCCACCACTTCCGCCGCTTCCACCATTGCCACCGTCCTGACCAGCCGAACCGTGGCCTGCGTTACCGGCTTTGCCTGCTTTACTGGCATTGCCGCCATTGCCTCCGGCTGCACCGGTTCCACCCTTCATGCCGTCGGCACCCTGCGCACCATCTCCACCATTGCCGCCATCCCCTGCAGAAGAAGACAGTGAAACACTGTTCAGGCTGATGGTCGTGTTCGACATATTGTTTGCCATGACACCGCTGACAAAAGCCGAACCACCCATCGCACCGGCGCTTGCTGCACTCGCGTTGCCACCGTCGTCACCTGCTGTTGCCATGCTATTGGACCCTGCCAGACCGGCTTTGCCGTCATTGCCGTGAGCGGCATTTCCCCCATTTGTACCATTATTGCCGTTGCTGCCTGATGTCCCACTTATACCGCCCAGGCCGTTACCTCCGTCACTGCCATTAGCGCCATTGTCACCGTTGTCGCCATTAGCGCCATGCCAGCCATCGCCACCGGCGCTCCCATCCGTTCCGGTACCGCCACTCCCGCCTTTTTCACCCTTATCTGCATGACCCAAAAAACCGCCATCGTTACCTTTTTTACCCGTTGCGCCAGTATTGCCGTCTACTCCACTATTGCCTGAAGTACCAGCATCGCCATCATTACCCACGCTACCGGCATTCCCGTCATTTCCATCTGTGCCGTTGACGCCATCGGTACCATTAGCGCCACTGGCCGCTTTTCCCCTGATCCGTTCACCATTGAGCCCATTTTTCGCATCGCCAACGCGAGCGCCATCGTCGCCACGCATGCCTTTCGTTCCGGAAAGTCCTGCGTTACCCTGAATGCCCGCTTCTCCATCAATGCCACTCGCCCCACCTGCACCGGTCGCCTCTAGCGACAGATCGCCCATCGTTACGGTATTTCCGGAACCATTGGCAAGCCGGACGGCAGTAACGCTTGCCGCACCGCCATCAGCAGTCCCATTCCCACCCTGCGCTGCCAGATAAACGTTACCGGCAATCACATTCATGCGCGCGGCATACTGTCCTTCCGTTTCAATTCCGGTCAATATGGCAGAACCGCCGTCTCCTTCATTATTGTCGACGCCCCGGACAGACATATCCCCCAATGTCGTGCCGTTTTGCGATATGCTGGAAACGACACGATTATCATTTACACCATCGGCATAATATTCAGAAACATAAACATTACTTCCGGGCGACATGGTTCCATAATGGGCTTCATAATATTCTGTCGTAATTGGATAACTACCTTCATTATCCGCATTTACCATAACAGGGAAACCTGTATAAATCACTGACGCCACAAGTAATGCAATCCGTTTCTTTCTCGCTTTTTCCATTTTTATGCCTTTTATGAGGGAATTTAAGAACGGAAATAATAGTAACGACTATTAAAAAACGGATTATCTGAAAAGAAATCTAAAATTAGTGTTCAGTTTTAATATGAAAAAGAAAATAATAGCGTTTAAAATTAATATCAATTTACCGACATTAATCTTCACAATATTATTGAGTTTAATGAATAAAAAATATCTGAAAATGGACGTTTCATTGCTTATTACCTTTCGATGTGCCATTTCAGATCATCTGCCGATCAAATCCAATTTTGTGGTATTCGATATTCTCATGTTTGTAATGAATGAATATTCTTACAATCGGCCCCTGACTGTAAAAAGACTTTTCAGAAGCCTGCATTTGTCACCTACAGGGTTCAGGCATCACTTTCGGGCTCTCGTCAATGACAACTGGGTTTCGCTCTCGAAAATGCCCGCCTCTGAATCCGACCAGCGGCTAAGATTTATCAGGCCGTCACCGAGACTGATCGCCTGTGTTTCTGAAGTAAAAAGAATTATCAATGAGTCCCGGTGGAATCATTTAAATAAATAAAACCAGTCGTGTTTTATCCTGTTTCAATAAGAATCATTCCAGACTTTCCAAAAAGAAATAATTTTCCATTTGAATTAATTATTCGACGACATGATTTCTTATTTCCAAAAAGAAACAAAACCAGAAAAAACTTAATAAAAAACCGTTAATATTCCCCTTCAGAAACATTAACGGTTGCCTTTATTAAAAAATAGTTAAATATATATACTGTTTTTAGATCCTTTTCGCGTTTCTTCTATGCAATACCATTTCGACTATTCATAAATATCCGGAATAACTGTTTCAAATAACCGAACTGCAGACAATATCAATGATTTATATTTCAATATGACCGTGTTTTTCTCGCTCTCCCTGACAACATGACAAACGGGGATTTTTTCAAAACAGGCCAGGGCCTGATTCAAACAATCGAACCCCCTGATTATCCTGTTTCGATTCCATTTTCCCAAATCAGTCTGTTTCATTAAATCCAGAATATCGTCATGTCTTTCAAGAACCCTTATCAGCGAGACATGACAGTCATTCAGGACACACAGCTTTGCATCAACAGAAATGGCATCGGCTCCTTCCAGCAGGACGACCATATTGAGCAAACGCCCTCTCAACAGGGAATTGTTCATCCACATCATGGGCAACACATTATTTCTTTGCTGGCGTTTGACATACTGCGAAAGCCAGATGACTCCAAGAATGCTCAGGATTATAAAAAGAATGGACAGGATGCTTGCCCAGTCGAAGTCGTCACCCGCGTGTCCGGACGCCCGGACATTGAAGGAAAACATCGTAAACGACACAAATAAAATGAACCGTTGCAGAGTCATTTCAATTCGTGGATGAATAACATCCGTAAAAACATGGAATATAAAGGAAGCAGGGAAAACTTCCTGCTGTCAAATCGTTTTTGTCCCGGCCTTATTCGTTATATTTCCGGTCAGAACCTTTGGCCGATTCAACGGGATACTTTACAGCATTCTTTTGCATTTTATCCAGTGCCGCCTGCTGCAGGTCGATTTTTGCCAGAGACGCAAAACGGATCAGGTAAAGCAGGATATCGGCCACTTCTTCCTCGACGTGCGCTCTGATGCTTTCGTCTTCGCCGATTTCCGACCAGCCATGCTGCCCACGGGTCCACTGGAAAATTTCCAGCAATTCCGATGCTTCGACCGACAAGGCGGACGCAATATTTTTGGGGGTATGGAACTGATCCCAGTCCCTGTCCGTTGAAAAGCGCTGGAGTTTTTCTGCCAGCAGACGATCATCAATCATCCGACATTCTCCTGTGCATCGGGAAGCTTGCCCAATACAATGGCATCATTTTTCAAAACCGTTTCCGATACGGTTTCCAGAACCCGTATTTTCTGGAAATCGCGTCCGCTGGGCTGCTGATAGGGATAGAGGCCAAAGCGGGGAAGGATCGAATAAAGATGGTCAAAAATACCGGACTGAATGGCTTCATAATCGTTCCAGACTGTCGTATTGGTAAAGCAATATATTTCAATCGGCAAACCACTGGCACCCGGATCACGCTGCCTGACAAGTAGCGTGGCATTGTGTACGATATTCTCATGATTTTTGAGGTAACGTTCAACATAAATGCGGAACGTCCCGATATTGGTCATCCGGCGATAATTGGCATAATCGTTATCAGCGTCATCCAGATGCCTGTTCCATTTATCCAGTTCCTTTTCCTTGTCAGCCAGATAAT
>JAHYZB010000014.1:11989-26243 GCA_019424645.1 Oxalobacter formigenes | reverse complement strand
GCATACGATGAACACGCTGCATTTCCTCATCTGTCATGAAGTGAATACTGGACTGGTCAATATAGATGGAACGCTTGATCCGGCGCCCACCTGATTCCTGCATGCCGCGCCAGTTCTTGAAAGAATCGGTAATCAGCTTCCGGGTAGGCAACGTCGTGATCGTCCTGTCGAAGTTCTGGATCGTAACGGTATGCAAGGCAATATCGATCACATCCCCGTCCGCATTCTGATTGGGCATTTCGATCCAATCACCTACCCTGACCATCCCGTTGGCAGAAATCTGGATACTGGCCACCAGTGAGAGAAGCGTATCCTGAAAAACCAGCATCAGGACAGCTGCCATGGCACCCAGGCCGGACAAAAGCAGGATCGGTGATTTGTCGATCAGTGTTGCAATCATCAGAATGACGGCAATCAGATAAAAACCCAGTTTCAATAACTGGATATACCCTTTGATAGGCCTGTTGGCTGAATCCGGACGCTGATCATAAATTGCCAGCACGACGTTCAACGCTGCTGCGATAGCCATCGCAAAAGTCAGGATAATAAAAGCCGCCGCCACGTTCCGGATGAACGACGCGAGACCTTCAGGCAAATGCGGAATCCAGAAAACCCCTCTCGTAAATATGAGTGCCGGAACAACATTGGCAAGCCGGGCAATGACTTTTTCAATCAGGTTGTCTCCAATATTGGCCGCTGGCGTCAAACGCAGCGCCCGGTTGACCAGTCGCAGCAATATTTTCTTGACGATAAGGTTCAGAATCGCCGATAAAACGATCAACAGACCGACTGCCGCCGACGTATACATGAAAGGCGAACCTTCGAAAATAGCCAGATATTGTTCAATCAGAGAAGCCATAAAAACCCTGTATCCATATTCATTAACCCTCTTGAAATATAGCATATTCCTGACAGAGAGACTGGATACGAAACTTATCCTTTATCCAATCCACCTCAACAATCCCTTGAAAAGAAACTGCCGACTTCCTATGAAGTTGGTATGATGAGCCTATTTTATAAAAACCGTAATTTTGTCCGAGGGCCAACTAATGAATTCAGGGGAATATCCTTTCAGGGATCTCGAACCCGCTTCCGTCTGGAAACACTTTGCCGAACTGTGCCGCATTCCAAGACAATCCAAACACGAAGAAGCCGTCAGGGATTTTCTGAAACAGTGGGCAAGCAGTCAGGGTCTGGAAAATCTCGTCGACAAGGGCGGGAACCTCATCATCAAAAAACCTGCAAGCCCCGGATATGAAAACGCCCCCGGCGTCATCTTGCAGGCACATCTGGACATGGTCTGCCAGAAAAACGAGGGAACCGGACACGATTTCTCAAAAGACCCGATCAGAGCCATTGTACGTGACAATCTCGTCCTTGCCGAAAACACGACCCTTGGCGCAGATGACGGCATCGGCGTCGCACTGATACTCGCTGCCTTCGAAGATAAAACACTGACACACGGCCCTCTGGAAGCCCTCCTGACTGTTGATGAAGAAGAAGGCATGGGCGGTGCCAACAAACTGGAGAAAAACGTCCTTGCAGGCAAAATCCTGCTGAATCTGGACAGTGAAACATGGGGCGACTTCTGTCTCGGCTGTGCCGGAGGCGCTGACGTCATCGTACAAAGAACCGGTCATGCCGAACCTTTCCCGACTGCATGGAAAGCGCTGAAAATCGATATCAGCGGATTGCGTGGCGGCCACTCCGGTATCAATATCCACGAAGGCCGTGGCAACGCCATCAAGATTCTGACCCGGATTCTGTGTTCGCTGGACAGACAATTTCCGCTTTCCCTGTCCACGTTTACCGGTGGCAATGCCCGAAATGCCATTCCTCGCGAAGCCACTGCCGTTATCGGCATTCAGGAACAAAACATGATTTCGGTTAGCGGACTGTTACAGCAATGGCAAAACCGCATCCAACAGGAACTGGCTGGTGTTGACGAAGGCATCCAGATCAAATGGAACACCACTTCAGCAGACAAAATCATGTCTTCATTCGACCAGCGTGTCTGGCTGCTTTCCCTGAATGCAGCACCTCATGGCGTCTGGCGCATGACCGCAGGAACCTGTTCGCCGGAAACTTCCAATAATCTCGGCACGATTGACCTGCAACCCGGTACCGGCACCTGTACCTTCATGGTCCGTTCGACAATCGATAGTGCATGCAATGCCCTGACAGAGGAAATCACCAGCCTCTTCATGCTTTCCGGCATCCAGCCGCGACGGGAAAACGCCTATCCGGGATGGGCTCCAGACCTGAATTCCCCCCTGCTGGCCTTGTGCCGCCAGATTTACAAGCGCGAGTTCGGGACTGAACCGGCAACGCACATCATTCATGCCGGGCTGGAATGCGGCATCCTGAAATCAAAATATCCTGAACTGGACATGATCTCCTTTGGCCCGACCATACACAGCCCGCACGCACCGGGTGAATCCGTTGAAATCGACACCGTCGAAAAATCCTGGCAATTATTGCAGGCTTTGCTCAAAGCGATAGCCAAAACCTGAAAAGGCAAACTCATGAAAAAAGGCAGGGCGAAACCTTTTTCGCTCTGCCTTTTTTAAATTTGTCCTGAAACCCTGAAACTGTCGAAAATCGGATGCATACCTGAAAAACGGCTTTTAATGTCCCGCTCACCAGCCTGATCTTTTAGCCAGAAGGGCTCTGTAAAAAGCGGCTTCATTATCCCAGAGAGAACCGATATCGATTTTCCCGCCTTCCAGATCAGCCACAAACCCCGGCAAAGCCTGAGCTGATACAAAGCGAATTCCATTCATCGTCTCCGGATTCAGCCAGGCGTCAGGATCATTCCCATACCAGCCGATTGCGTTATCGCCTGCCAGCAGACGCGACACATCCCTGGCAAGATTGTCCGGATTGTCATACACATGGCAAAAATCATCGCCGTCATCGGCAACCTGCAACTGGCAATACCCGCTGGGATAAAAAAAAACGCAAACATCCATGAGCTTCTCCGACCGTTTTAAACCATTCATGCATCATATACGAAAACGGAACCGGAAAAATTCACAAAGGCAAATCAAAACTTGAATGGCAGGCCATGCTGCCCAGCCCATCGCAGCACAATGCCCATTTCGCCCGATGGAAGAACACCGCTTTTTAATCCAGCCGACTGAAACGGGTACCGATCGTACAGTGAACCAGAACTTACATGAGATTCAGCGGAAACTGGGAACAGGCAATAACCACAACAATCGAAGCAACAAAGATGAGTGCATCCATCATTTCGGAAAAGAGGTTTTTCATTTGTATTCTCCTTTTTATACTGTTTATGCATCCAGTATATCATACTGTAAATAAAAACAGTGTTTTCTTCTTGCAACACAAAAAGGATTATTCATAAACGTAAAAAAAGTAAAAGCAAGGCGACTGGAGTGAAAAACCATTGCAGACAAAACAGGCAAAAAAACCGGAAACATAAAAAAACCTCCCGTTCTTTCGAAGGGGAGGTTTTTAAAACGGACCGGAAAATATCAGTCGTTTTCGATATTAAGCAAACCGGAATAGCTGATGTAAACCTTGTCGCCGCGATAGATAGGCAATGGCTTTTCACCTTCTTTCAGCGGTTCATTCACATTCTGCTTTTCATTGGCGAAAGTGACATAGGCAAAGTTACCCCGGGCTTCCCTGGAGGCATAAGCCTTTTCAATTTCCTTGATATTGTCCGGAATTTTAGCTTCGGCAGGCCAGCGAAGAGCCTGTACAACGACCCATTGCGGAAATTCCTGGGTACTGATCCAGACGGAAGGCTGCAATTCGGGATTGCTGACCCATCCGGCGATGTGCTCCCCTTCATGCATCAGATGCTGGCGGACGACCTGAACGGCAAAATCGTGCAGTTCCCAGTCCGTCATTTCAATTTTTTCATCAGTCACCAGATCAGGCGGATTCACCGGTTTTTTATCGACAGCAGACAAAAGGCCCCAGCCTTTTTCTGTCGGAAACCAGTTTCCGAAAGCGAACTTCATCGGCATGATACAGGCATGGCCTTTGCAACCCTCGGCGATCTTGATCAGATCTTCGTCTGTTCCGGGGATTTTTATTTCACTGTTGGCGTCTGTGACACGAACGAAAAACAGCTGGTTACCGAGTCTGAAAGACAGATGCTCCATAAACGGTTCGTCCAGTGACGCCCGCATCCAGGTCAGTCCGCCGTCAACCTGACTTTGCAAATGGCGGCCTGCTGCCTGCCAGCACTGTTTGAAATCATCCGTCACTTTTATTGGTTCTTCCTGATTGGCCATGATTATTCCTGTTCAATGGGATTGGACAAACATTCATTGTACCGGACATTGTTCTCCGGCATCGTGATAAGACATAAATATTTGATAGTACCAAAAATATCAGGCGTTGAATCGCTTTGTGACGAGTTCTTCAGGAGAAGTGCCACGGATGTACTCCGATTCGACCATCTGGATAAACGATGCCATTCCCCCACACTTGTTGATGACAGGAGTCGGGCGGATATTTTGTGCGAGGGCCACCTGCACTACCTGAAAATAATACGGCAGCATACCCCCGATAAAATCCCAGCGTTTCGGTGCGGCGACGGAAAAAAGCCAACGGTCGACAAAATGCGCAGGTTCTTCTCCCGATTTAAGTGTTTGTGCAATTGTCGTCTGGTAATTGTCTTTCATTACCTGTTTCAGAAGTGTCACTTCGGCACCCTGGCTCAAAAGCTCCCTTTTGATGGCCGCTTCATATTCTGCTGTCGTAGGGTACTTTTGACGGAAATCCTGGACTGAGGCCACACCTTCCCTGACCTCATTGACGATTTTGCTTTTCCGGAACCACTTCCTGAAAGCCCCGAAAACGACCATTATCAATGTCGCCAGCACAACGGCCCATACAATCATCCATGTTTCCATTGTTCCCTCCACCTGTTTATCTTGTTGCCTCAATAAAGCATTTCTGAAATGTAACCGTCATAACAGAATGGTTTTTATTCTACCCTATCAGAAGATGTATTCATCCCCGTGCCCTTGTCTATCCGTACGGGTTCAGTGAATAAAGAAACCGGCTTTCATCCTGACCCCGTCTCCAAGAACGGGAATCAGGAAAAAAGCCGGATTCCTGTTTCCATATCAGGATCATTCCCCTTCCAGATGAACGATCCCTTCAATTAAAATTTATGCGTCATACCAAGCTGGACTCCCGTTACGCTATCCCTTTTCAGCCCGCTATAGAAATTGCCCGTGTCCTTGTCGCCGTAATCCGTATAGGCCAGAAAACCGTACAGGGAAGTCCTTTTTGAAAGGAAATAGGTATAGCCGACTGAATACTTATAGGAATCGGCTGTGTCCGTCAGAAATGTCGTGTCTTTCAGGCGATTGTACTGAACGGAACCGTCCAGCCTGCCGGGTCCGACATTCCAGCCAAGCCCAACCAGCAGATTCTTTTCCCTTGCTTTCAGTGCACTGGAATATCCGTCGGGATTGGCGGTCGTACCGGCTGCCGCCCCATTGCCTCCCTTCCAGCCCTTGCTTTTTGTGTCTTCGTAAGAGGCGGAAAGCCTGAGAGTCGGCAGGATTTTATATCCCAGCCCGATATTCCAGACTGACGAATCATTCGAATCGGCAACACGGCTCCAGTTGGCTGTCGAGGAAAACGGGCCATTGTTGTACGAAAGATTGAGGCCATAACCGTCATTGTCCGCACCGGACAGGGAAGGTGCAATGGCATTCTCTCCCTTTGTATTGCCGCCGAGAGAATAGCTGCCGCCGAAACTGAAACCACTCCAGACCGGGCTGTTATAACGGACAGTATTGTCGATACGGGCATTACGCTGGACGCTGTAAAACTGGGAGCCGATCCCGATCTGGTTGAACGGGTCGAATTTCCGGATCGTTTCCGTCGACAGTTCATTCACCCGTCCCAGCTGAACCTGCCCCCAACTGTCGCTGGCCAGTCCGACAAACGTCGGGCCATCCCAGTCCTTCTGTTTTGCGCTTTTCGTTCCCTTGTAACTGGCCGTATTCGAATTACCGGCAGTCCCGTCATTCAGATCGAACCGCTTTTCAAGATTGAAAATGGCTTTCCATCCATTGCCGAGATCTTCGACTCCCCGAAAACCCAGACGGTTGTTATCGTTATCGCCCATTCTGATGTCGCGCCCGGTTTCCTTGATATAACCGATATCGACGACACCATACAGCGTCACATTACTCTGGGCATACGCGACAGAAGTGGAAAGCCCGAGAGCAAACAGGGCGACTTTTTTACTTTTCATGAAATTCTCCATAAGACAAAACAGATCGGCAACGCCGAAAAAATAAAAAAACACTACTCAAGAACTGGAAAGATCTCCAATAAAACTGGCAACTCGTGAAACGGGAAAAGCATCATTCATTTGTCCCTGCCAAGCCCGTCGATACGATCCAGCGCTTCGGCATAGATATGAGCGGCCTTGCGCAGGGACTCGACATTCACATACTCGTTTGCCATGTGCGCTACGGGTTCTTCTCCCGGGAAAACAATGCCGAAAGACACGGAATTGGGCATATCCCGGCAATACGTTCCGCCTGCCGTATACAGGGGCTTTCCTTCTTCCCCTGTCACCGAAGCATACGAATCGAGCAGGAGACGGACAAAAGGATCGTGCTCGGGCATGTAAAGCGGTTCATTACGGCTATCGACCCGGACAGTGGCACCGAAAACACCAAATACGCTTTTCAGTTTGCCGACAATCTCGTCGCCTTTGACCGTCACCGGATGCCGGATATCGATCTTCAGAACGCACTGCTTCTCATCCGCCTCGATAATGGAAAGCGAGCAGAAAAGGCTGCCGGATATCCCGTCTTCAGAAGCGATCTGAAGCGATTTTCCGTCGTATTCTCCCGGGAAAAGGGTATGCAGATCACGGACATACCGACCCAGTGGCGTACCGATATCAAGCGAGGCAATATAGGCCAGCAGCTTCAAAATCGCATTGTCGCCCTTGTCGGGATATTTGACGTGTGCCGCCTTTCCCTTTGAAACGATCTTTTCCCCTTCGATCCGGATACCTTCTGCCACATGATGGGAAAATTCACCTTTCAAAACTGCAGACGCCGCATCCGGAATGATATTCGTACGAACGCCTCCGGAAATGCGTTCAATGGCCTGTTCACCCCTGTTTCCCGATTCGTCGAAATCCTTTTCGACAGTCAGCCTTAAAATCCCCTTTTCCGCATTGATCAGCGGAAATGCCCCATCCGGCGAGAAACTGTACAGCGGGATTTCCTCCGTTTTCAGGTAACGCTTCATGCAGCGGAAAGCCCCCGTTTCTTCATCCAGCCCGACAATCAGGCGGAAACGGCTTTTCAGGTTTCGTGAGTCGCGCACTGCTTTCATCGCATGAAGAGCCACGACCGCCGGGCCTTTGTCATCCAGACTGCCCCGTCCGTAAATCCGGCCGTTTTCCACTACACCCTCATAGGGTGGGTGAATCCATTTTGCCAGGTCGCCAGCCGGAACGACGTCCAGATGGCACATGAGGCCGTACAGTGGCAGTGATAAATCATCTGACGTATCGATATATCCCACTATATTGTCAATATTCCGGGTCAAGAACCCATGTCGCCTTGCCATCGCAAGAAAGGCATTCAGTGCCTCTGTCATATGCTCCCCGACAGGATTTCTCCCTGACCCGTTTTGCCGCTTCCGCCATCAATTTCTTGCGGTCGATCTTATTGGTATCCGTCACCGGAAAACTGTCCAGAAACCACACCCTGCGCGGATGGATATGCGGTGCCGCCCGGTCCAGCACGTGTTGCCTGAGTTTTTCTTCAGAAACAGTTCCATGACGTATGACGAAAGCAACCGGTTTCGTACCCTTGATCTCGTCATCAACCGGAACCACGCAGGAATTCACGACGTCCGGATGCGTTGCCAGCAAGGTTTCCACCTCTCCGGGATAAATGTTCTCGCCGCCTGAAACGAACATGTCGTCCGCCCTGCCGACAAAAGCATAAAAACCCTGACCGTCGCGCCTGAATACATCGCCTGTCACGTAATAGCCGTCTTCAGTGAAGGGCGACAGTTCCGGCCGGTTGTGATAACTGTTCATCATTGCCGGAGAACGAATTTCAAGAACATCATTGGCATTCAGGCGGACATCGACTTCCGCATGCGGATAACCATAGGAAAGCGACGGCAACGGCACGCCATCAGGATGCGCGCCAAACGTGACCGGGCCGGACTCCGTCGTCCCGTAACCGACCAGAATGACCGCATACGGCAATATTGCGGCAATCCGCTGGTAAAGGCCCGGCAAGACCGGAGCCGATCCGAGACGAATGATCCGCACGGAAGAAAGATCGGCCATATGAATGCCATCGTCACGCAATATGGCCTCGATCATTGGAGGAACCGCTGTGACAAAAGTGCATCGGTAAGTTTCGATTGCATCGAGATAGGATGCCGTGGAAAACCGTGGCAATATCACGGCCTTTCCACCTGAGGCGAGCACCCAGAACGCCAGGGCAAGCGCCTGCATGTGAAAAAGCGGGGCAGCAATAAGCGTTACCTCATCTTGCAGGGACATGATGTCCACACGCGCAAAAGCCGTCCAGACATGGCTCTGGTGGGAGAGGACAACGCCCTTGGGCTTGCCTGTCGAGCCCGACGTATACAGAATCAACGCCGGCTGCCTTTCGTCAGGAACGGCCGTTTCAAAAGAACGGTTTCCAGATGTATAAAAGTCTTTGACAGGCCGTGTTTTCGGCAGGGATACTTTAAGACCCTCGTCCGCAAAAACCAGTTGCGCTCCCGAATCGTCCAGTATGTCACTGATCCGCGCTTGCGGCAGCTTCGGATTGACCGGTACGGCGACCATTCCCGCTTTCATGATGCCCAGCAATGTCGCCATGTAAGCGCCGGAATTGACCCCGACCAGCGCAATTTTCGTGCCTTTTACAAATTCGTCCACCAGATCGGCAGCAACGGTGTCAGATATTCTCCGAAGATCGGCATAGGTATAGTGAATGCCATCCACGAGGCTTACAAACGCCGTTTTTGACGGCTCCGTTTTTTCTCCAAGCGTTCCCAGATTCATGATTCAAACTCCAGTACACTCCCATCCTTCAAAGGGACAAGAATGCTTTCTCCGACAAAAAAATACGATACTTTTGCATCTAGCAAGAACCCTGCCAGCTTGTGCAAATCCGCTCCGGTAAAAGTGATCGCCTGAAACCGGCCGCCCTGTACGGTATGCATGCCGAACCGTTTCCGGGCCTCCTCAATACTGCAAATTTCGAGTTCGATCCCTTGCAATTTTCCGAGCCTGCCGTAAGCCTCGCGGGTCACATCCGGCTCAGCCGACGCAATCGTCAATTTGCTGATTCCGGAAACGCCGTTCGGATGCGTCATATACGCCTTCTGCCACACCAGTTCCGGTGTCAGGTGACGGCAAAAATACACGCGGCCTTCAGCAAACTGGCCCGGTTCCAGCCTGACGGCAACGAATTCCGCCTCGCCGCCGTTTTCAACGATACGGCTGAAACGCTGGGGAGCATTAGCACGCAAACCGGCCTTTTCCAGATCGGTCAAAACGGCCTCTTCTTCATCCATCTTCAATACAAACCCGTCAATTCCCATCCGGCTTTCCAGGATGTCCTTTCGGACAGGGCCATCCTGTTCCAGTCCGATCAGTTCGAGATAAGAATCCTGAAACAGGATGAGGTGATTCACCGAACCCAGACTGTGGCGGCTCTTCGGCGTCAACGTAAAACCGAGCGCGCTGAAGAAAGCCCGATAAGTGTCCAGATTGAACCGGGTATTGATGACAAGATGGTCAAGCGAAAACATGTTCATTCCCCTGTCTGGTAAACGCCCCTGCCTGAGGCGACCAGTTTTCCGGTTTCATCGAACACTTTCGCCTCGGCAGAGGATATCCGCCTGCCATGTTTCAGCACGGTTCCAACCACGCGCAGGTTTCCTCGCGCAGCAGCGTGATAATCAACACGCAAATCGATGGTCGGAACCCCGCGTCCGGTATGGGAGAAGAGTGCCCAGTCCGCGCCGAGATCGACCAGTGAGGCCAGAATGCCGCCATGGATGTAATTTCCTTCGGGATTAACGATCCATTCAGGCCGCCACTGGGCCGTGATTTCAACGTGTCCCTCACCCACATCAATCACTTCCAGCCCAAGCCACTGGTGAAAAGGACGCGATTGGATCAGTGCATTGATTTCGTTTTTCATAATGTCGGGTCCACAATAATTTTGCCGATGACCTTCCGGTCCCTGATTTGTGCCAGCCCCTCTGACGCCTGTTCCAGCGGCAAAACGCTGTCGATGTAGGGATCGAGTTCACCTTTGGCAACCATATCGAGCAAATCCGTCAGGTTCTCGTTATAAAAACTGTTCGATCCCCGGATGTTCAGCTCAAACGTCCAGATGTAGCGCAAATCCTCTTTCGGGTCGTAACCTGCCGTCGCACCGCAAACCAGAACCTGTCCGCCGCGTTTGACGGCTTTCAAGGACTTCGTCCAGGTATCCCCCCCGGTGAAATTCACGATCACGTCCACGCCACCCTTGTAAACACGGCGTTCCGGCTTGCCGTAATGCCCGTAAACCCATTTGACAAAATCGGTTGTCTGGTAATTGATGACCTGGTCTGCGCCCAGTTTTTTCAGCGCGTCGCATTTTTCCTCGCTTCCGCCGCAGGCGATCACTTCGGCACCCAGTTTCTTTGCCAGCAAAACCGACGCCGTTCCCACCCCGCCACTGGCTCCCAGAATGAGCACCGTATCGCCTGCCTTGACTGTGTTGTGCGTGATGAACATGCGATGTGCCGTTCCATACGCCACAGGCAACGCAGCTGCCTGATAAAAAGTGACTGCATCCGGAATGCGCAGCAGCTGGTCTGCACGGGCTACCGCAAACTCCGCCATCCCGCCGTCGATCATTTCCCCCATCAGGCCGATACCGGGACGGACCGGATTGACCAGAACACGGTCGCCCTTCTTCCACTCGCCCGAATCTTCCTCGACGATGCCTGCGATATCCAGCCCAATCACGACCGGCAACGGCACCTTGATACCCGGCATGCCGGAAACCGTGAATACATCGTGATAATTGAAAGCCGACGCTTTCACCCTGACCAGTACTTCCCCTTCACCGGCGACAGGAAGCGGTTTGTCATTCACCAGTTCCAGATTTTCCAGACCACCATGTCCATTCAATATCAATGCTTTCATTATTTACCTGTCGCTTTCTTGTAAGGTTCTGTGACAAAAACGGCTTCGTTAAGAGGGCCTTTGATAACGCCTACTTTTTTGAAGGCTTCATGTTCGAGCTTGAGCGTTTTGATCGTCACCGGATCAAAGGCCGTCTGGTACATGTTGTCCCACCGGTTGGCAAAGACACGCGCGTCTTTTTCAGGCAGATTGGCCTTTTTCTCCATAATCGTCGCAACCTGATCCTTGTTGGCACTTCCCCATTTCTGCGCTTCGATCAGGCCACGGATGACTTTGGCTGCCGCATCCGGATTTTTGACGGCAAAGTCTTTCGTCGCGGCAACCGTACCGATATAGGGAGGGGCATCGTTTTTGGTAATCTTTTTCCATTCATCGCTCAAACCGGCAATCGTCTTCAGTTTCAGTTCCTTGCCGACCTGATCGGCCGTCACGGTTCTCAGCACACTGGCATCCACCTGTTTTTGTGCCAGAAACTGCACGAGCCGCGATTCGTTACCGGCAACAATCAAAAAATCTTCCGGCTTGACCCCATATCCCTGATCGGCAATCGTATTCAACAGAACTGATACCGCCGCAGTCGGATACGTGCCGCCCACCTTCTTCCCCTTCAGGTCGGCAAGCGTTTTGATCGGTGAATCTTCCGGCACAACCACCACCGCGTCAGCCGGCTGTGACGCACCGATCAGCACGACAGGAACCCCTTCCTCGTCAGCCGCATAGATAGCCGAGAGAGGCGAACCGAAGGTGACGTCGATCGAACCCGATGCCAGGGCACGAATCTGGGCAGCCAGATCCGGAAAACGGACGAATTCAACTTCCAGCCCTTCCTTTTCCAGAAACTTTTGCTCTTCCAGAACCGTGCCGAAACCCAGACTGACCCCGCTCGTCCAGTACCCTACCCGGACTTTTTCTTTTGCCTGTGCTGGCGGCGATGATAGCCAGAAATACCCGGCAGCAGCCGCAGCAATAATCACCAGAACTGAAACCACTATCCATTTACGCATTTTGTTTCTCCTGAATTTTTAAGATAATTTCCAGCGGAAAAGCCACTTTTCCACCGGCTTGATCACACCTGATTCAATCAGCACCATGAAGACGATCAGCAGCACCGTCCATGCAAAAACCTGTGCACTCTGGACCATATCCGCTGCCAGACGCAGGCGGTAACCTATCCCGCTTCCCGCGCCAATCGTTTCCGCAACCAGCGAGACACGCCACCCGAAACCGAAAGCCAGACGCGACGCGGAAAAAAACGCGGGCAAAATGGTCGGGATATAAATCTTCCGGATAATCTGGAACGTGTTCATCCGGAAACTGCGGGCCAGTTCAACGTACTGGCGGTCTACCGTCTTGGTCGCTTCCCAGACATTCGTCAGGATCAACGGCATCGCCGTCATGAAAACGACGGTCACCGTGCTGGCATCCGAAATGCCGAACCAGATAATCGCGAACACGGCCCAGATTGCCGATGACACCGTATTCAATACCGAAATGACCGGTTCGAAAAAAACAGCCAGTCTCCGGCTCGCCCCGAACACGACACCAATCACCGTACCGACGATGGCGGAAAGGACAAACCCGAGCAATACCCTTCTCACCGTCACGGCAACATCCATCCAGAACGTGTCGGTTTTCACCAGCGACACAAACGCGTCGAACACGGCCAGCGGGCCGGGCAAGACGAAAGCCTGCAACTGCCGTGAAGACAATTCCCATATCACGAGGACAATTGCGGCAAGCAAAAGCCGCTGTCCGATCAGAGAAACGGTTTTCATATTTTTTTCCTCAGCGTGCGGATCTGTTCCGAGAGACGGGCATCCGTCAGCAATCGCGGACGATCCAGAGTTACGTCGACAATTTCCTTCACGCGCCCCGGACGGGAAGAAAAAACGGCAACCCGGTCTGCCAGAACGGCAGCTTCTTCCACATCGTGCGTCACGAAAACAACCGTCATACCGGTCAGGTCGTGAAGCCGGAGCAGCTCACCGTGCATCTGGGAACGCGTCTGGGCATCCAGCTTTGAAAAAGGCTCGTCCATCAGCAGCACTTCCGGTTCGATCACCAGACTTCTCGCCAGTGCAACCCGGCTTCTCATGCCACCGGAAATCTGATGCGGCCAGTAATCGGCAAATTCATGCAGGCCGACCAGATCGATTACCTCGTCAATCCGCGCTTTTTTCGCCTGTTTTCCGAGAGAGGTGTTTTCAAGGCCGAAAGCGACGTTATCCCTGACCGTGCGCCAGGGCAGCAGGCGATCCTCCTGAAACATGTAAGCGATACGTTTCCAGCCGGCAAACTGCCCGCTAGCTTTTCCCGAAATCGCAAAAGAACCGCTATCCTGCTCGAGCAGACCGGAAATGATATTCAAAAACGTGCTTTTTCCCGATCCCGAGGTACCGATAATGGCGAATATTTCCCCTTCACGGATCGCAAAATCGATATTTTCAAGGACTTTCAGCTCACCAAAATTTTTGGAAAGCGCTTTCAATTCGATAATATTCGACCGTGCAAAAGCGGCAGAATAAACCGGTTCCAGATAGGCTACGGATCCCATGATCTCTCCTTCAAACGAGGATTAAAAATATTTGTCACCGGAAAAATCCGGTTTCAGGGCAAAAAATGCCCACTACAGTTTTTTGAAAAAAATCGGGGTGCTGATTCGGTCTTTTTTCCTGTCCGCATCGAAACAGGACAAAATGAAAAAAACCTTGAATGGACGCAGCCTGTAAATTTACAAACCGGTCAGGACAGCACTGTTATCGTAATCGTGAGATCAGCAACAACAGCAACAGAAGGAATGGCAACACATGGACATTTGTCCGGAGGAAACAGAAACGCCTGAAAAGAAATGGGAGTTTACGGATAAAGATCCGCCTGCGAAAGATCGTTTCGCATCGCCAGCTGATGTATCAAAATTGTCAATTGAATGGTTCATGATATTTCCTGTTTTCCTTTTTCATATTAATCCTATGGGATTAGTATGTTTTATGGATGCTATTTTCCCTGAATCAAAAAAAATGTCAACATTATTTTGATCGGCCATATCAT
>JAHYZB010000014.1:0-11979 GCA_019424645.1 Oxalobacter formigenes | reverse complement strand
AAAAAGACAGGCTTTTCAGGAAAAACCGGCATTTGAAAAACCTTTTTTCAGAGATATGGCCAACATCGCTTTCCTAGCTGCACTCCGCCAGCTCATCCCAGGACGTCGTATATCGCGGTGAAACCCGCTCCACTTTCGGACGCCAGCGCCTGTGCATCATATCGTCCTGAGACAGGCGCAAGGTGCCATTCCCGAAACGGTCATTGATCTCATCCATGACCTGCATGATCTTCCGTCTTTTCGGATCGGTGAACATGTCCGGACTGAAAACCGACTCCGGTGACAATTCACTGACACAAGCGCCTGCCTTCTTGTATTCGTATCCCGGCTTGAAAATTTGGTGCAACCCCATCATGGCGTACCGGTTGATCTCAATTGTACTGTTCGTCGCATCGATCAGCGGAAAACTGACATGAGGGTGATATTGCGGCTTGTCTTGCCTGAACCGGTCGGTCATGAGGAATACATGCACCATCCCGGCAATGGAACGCTGTTTGCGGAGCTGCTTGCCGATCTTGGTCGCATGAAAAGCGATGGCGTTTTCCAAATCGTCAATTCCCGTTATCAGCTTGCCAAACGAACGGCTTGAGAGGATCTGTTTTTTGGGTGGGCTCACATCGACCATATCGATACAGGAAATCCCCCGGAGTTCGGAAATCAGCCGTTCCATGACCACCCCGTAGCGTGAGCGCATCGTCCGGATATCCGCTTCCCGCAACTGGTACACCGTTTCGATCCCGCGGCTGATCAGGGAACGGTTCAGACGACGGCCGACACCCCAGACTTCATCGATTGGAATCTGTTTCAGCAGAGCGGCTTTCTGCTGTTCGGTCAACACATTGTAATGAAAAACGCCTTTTGATCTGGGATGCTTCTTCGCGACGAAATTGGCCAGTTTCGCCAATGTCTTGGTCGGCCCGACTCCCACGCAAACCGGAATGCCAATCCGTTTTGCTACCGTTTCCCGAATCGCAACCATCCGCTCTTTGATATCGTCAAAACCGGTCAGATCCAGAAACGACTCATCGACACTGTATACTTCCTGAACGGGTGAAAAATCCGCCAGCAGGTATTTCACCCGGTTGCTCAAATCGGAATACAGCGGAAAATTGCTTGAAAACACGACGACATCCCGGTATTTCGGCAAATCCTTCACCTTGAACCAGGGTTCCCCCATCCGGATGCCCAGCGCTTTCGCTTCATTGCTGCGCGCAATGGCACACCCGTCATTACTGGACAGGACAATCACCGGCCTGCCCTCCAGATCGGGACGAAAAACCCGTTCGCACGAGACAAAGAAATTATTGCAATCGACCAGGGCAAGATTCTTTTCCATCACTTTCAAATCACATTATTGTCAAATCGCCATTTTCAAATCAGTTTGCGGATACTGGCGGTAACAACACCCCATATCTGCAATTCGCGCCCTTCTGTCAGCTCAAGCGGCCGGTATTTTTCATTTTCCGCTATCAGGCGGACCGTCCGTCCGCGCTTGTACAGGCGCCTTACCAGATACTTCTGATCGGCCACTCCCAGCACGATATGGTTATGCTGCGGATCAATCGAGCGGTCGACGACAATCGTATCCCCCTCATAAATACCGATCCCTTCCATCGAGTCCCCTTTCATGCGGAAAAGGAAAGAAGAACATGGATTGACCAGCAATTGCGCGTTCAGATCGACTATCGTATTGGCCGAGTCGGTATGCGGAATGGGAAAACCGGCGGGAGAAGTATTTTCAATCCGGTTACGGGTGATCGAATCGGATAATTCCGGTGGCGGGGAGCATCTCATAATGAACCTTGATTTACTGTAAATATATACAGTAAATTACCGCTCTTTTCAAAGATAAGCAAGTCTGCCTGTCAGTTTTATGCAGGAAAAACAATTACCACAGCGAAATGAAAACAAAAATCTGATTTTCACTTTCTCAATGCAACAGAATCTCACAACCAGTTCCCGCCCCCACCGCGATGAGAGCAGGTTCCTTTCCGACTCCAGCTGAAACTGTAACTTCCATCCCTGCACCGTGCGGACGCTCCGGCTGGCGCCTTTGCCAACCGTTTCCTGAGCGGAAGTTGAACCATTATGCCAAGGCTGTTTTTATAGTAATGACGTGCTGTCCGGGTATTATGAGGATGCGTTCTGGAATGCCTGCCGGTATGGGAAGTGGATTTTCTGGCCTCCACGATATTCGGAAAAAATATGAAAGCAAAAAACGATGGAACAAGTACGATCGCTTTAAGACAGGCAAAACGGGCAGGGAATTTCCGTGAACTCAGGAAGAGCATTGTCACCCCTCATAATATTTCCATATGGAAATATTATGAGGGGTGACAAAGAACATTTAACAATAAATTTGAAATTATTGTTTTCAAACGATAAATCAACAAGTTATATTTTATATATAGTCGTGTATTGTTAGATACCGGTTCGGTTTTCACGTTTACGATATCGGCTTTTCCTGCTTGTTCCCAAAGCCTCTTCATCGCTTTCGAACTTTTCCCGTCATTCCGGAACTAAAAGAAAGTCGTCCCTGTTCTTAAAGGATCAAAAATGCACGCAGGCAATACACTCCAGCTTGAAGATGGCGTCTGTCTCTATTACAAAGACTGGGGAAGCGGCCAACCCGTCGTTTTCAGTCATGGATGGCCTTTAACGTCGGATGCTTTTGAAGACCAGATGTTCTATCTTGCCTCGAATGGATATCGGGTTATCGCGGCCGACCGTCGGGGACATGGCCGGTCTTCACAGCCCTGGGACGGTCATCATATGGACCAGTACGCAGACGACCTTGCCTCACTGATCAATAAACTGGATCTGAAAAATGCCATTCTTGTCGGACATTCGACAGGCGGAGGCGAAGTGGCACGTTATATAGGCCGTCACGGTACAAAACGGGTGGCGAAAGCCGTTTTGATCGGTGCCGTACCACCTGTTATGATCAAAACGGATTTCAATCCTGAAGGTCTTCCCCTGAAAGCCTTTGATGAAATAAGAGAAGGGGTGAAAAACGACCGCTCACAATTTTTCTATGATCTGTCGGAAAAATTTTACGGATTCAACCGACCGGATGCGAAAACCTCGGAAGGGCTGCGTCAAAGTTTCCGGTTACAGGGCATGATGGGGTCCATAAAAGCCCTTTACGATTGCGTCAGGGCATTTTCCGAGACCGATCAGCGGGAAGATCTGAAAAAGATGGCGATTCCGACACTGGTCATCTACGGCGATGACGATCAGATCGTTCCTCCCGCCTCATCCAGCGAAGCAGCCCTGAAATGGCTGCCAAATGCAAAATCGAAAGTTTATCCCGGTGCATCACACGGATCATGCAGTACGCACAAGGATCAGATCAACGAAGATTTGCTGGCCTTTATTCAGGAACCATAATCGGAAATACAGAAGAGACGGCTCTCCCGTAAACCTCCGGTTTACGGGTAAAATCGGCTTTTACACCCGGTTCCCTTTCAGGCAGTCCCATGACCATAAAAATCGACCGTCTGGACCATCTGGTACTGACCGTTAAAGACATCTGTGTCACGTGCGACTTTTATTCGCAGGTTCTGGGCATGGATATCGTCAGCTTTGGAGATAAGCGGAAGGCACTGGCTTTCGGGAACCAGAAGATCAACCTGCATGAATCGGAAAAGGAATTCGAGCCCAAAGCCGGCATGCCTGTCCCGGGCTCTGCCGATCTGTGCCTGATCACGACAACCCCGTTAAACGATGCCATCGCCTATTTCCGGTCGGAAAAAGTGGAAATTCTCGAAGGGCCAGTCACAAGAACAGGAGCAAGCGGTCCCATTCTTTCCATTTATATACGTGACCCGGACAAAAACCTGCTTGAAATATCGAATTATTTCAATGATGGCAGGCCATGAAAAATACCTGAAAAGTCTGCCGCGATAACGCCCTGTTTTCCGGACGGATCGAACAGGCAGGTGAATCAGCAATACGGGCTGTTTCGTCTCTACTCGCAACGGCCTTTTTTCATCACCTCACTGAAGTCTTCCGACGGCATCGGCCGGGCAAAATAAAAGCCCTGTGCGATGGTACAGCCGCAGTTCCTCATCAATTCGACATTTTCGATAAATTCGACGCCTTCCACCACAATCCGGATATTCAACTGCGTTGCCATCTCCACGATTGTGGAGAAAATAATATTGCGACGACTGTTATCTTTGGATTCCTCGAGGAATCCCTTGTCAATTTTGAGCACATCAATCGGAACGTCTTTCAGCATGTTCAGCGATGAATAGCCCGAACCGAAATCATCCATCGAAATCGAAAAACCATGAGAATGCATTTTCCCGGTGAAAACGTAAATATTGTCGATATTGTCGAAAATGGCGCTTTCCGTCAGCTCGATTTCAATCAGATTGGCCGGGACATTGTATTCATGCAATTTGCGGACAATCTGGTCCAGAAAGTCTTCATTCAAAAAATGCATTCGCGAGAAATTGACTGAAATCGGCACACAGGCAATACCGGCATCCAGATGAGCTTTCAGGAACTGAAGCACTTTTTCATAGATCATCATGTCGATATCGACGATCATGCCTGTCTGTTCGCACATCGGAATGAATACACCGGGCGATATCAGTTTTCCTTCCGCACTGCGCCAGCGTGCCAGTGCCTCACCACCGACCACGCGACGGGTATCGATATTCACTTTAGGCTGAATGAAAGGAATGAATTCACCGTTTTCAATACCCTGCTGCACAGCACGCTTGAGCTGCTCGTTCCGGATATTGGCCTTGTCGAATTCTTCCGTATAGTAGGCGACATACCGGCCGAGCGTTCCCTTGATTTCCTGTGCTGCTGTACAGGCCTTGTCCAGCATCAGGTTGATGCCTTCTTTTTTGTCGGTCACGGCATAAACACCGGCAGAGAAATACAGGATCAGTTCTTCATATTCAATGGAAGACAGCATCCTTTTCAGCCGTTCCTCACTGGCGTCGCGCAAAAGCGCGACATAATGGTCACTGGAAATCCTGGCGAGAACCTCACCCGGCATCAGTTTGCCGGACACATTTCCATAAATATGTTTCAGTACGTGATCGCCGAATTCAAACCCGTAGAATTTATTGATGTATTTGAAATTGTCGATATCGAACTTCATGATGAAGAAGTTCGTCTCGTCCGTCGATTGCATGGCGGCAATGGCATCCACGACAAATTTGTTGACGGTATTGCCGCCGGTGATCGGGTCGACGAACGCGATCCTTTCCAGATTGGCGCGCTGCCTGTTCTTGTACCACAGGAAATACGTGATACTCGACGAGAAAATCAGGACGACAACCAGAAGGATGAAATAGAAAAGGTTGATCACCGTATTGCCGTTTGGCGAGACGGTCATATAAGGCACAGACGTGATCAGGAACCAGTCATGGGCCTTGTCGATCGGTGTATAGGCAGAGAACAGTTTTCTGCCCCCGATCGTCGTTTCCATGAAACCGCTTTTGGCGTGCTGGATATCGTCCTTCAGTTGTGCAGAAGCCTCCCGGTTTCCGGAACTGTACAGGTCGCGATAATAATTATCCGAGCTTCCCTGACAACCATCGTGACCGGTATGCAAAATCACATAGCCTTCACTATTGATGATATGCATGAATCCCTGCGAGGAAAACAGCGTCGGAGACATCATCCTGTACATTTCTTCGTGGGAATAGAGATGCTGCACCGTACCGATGACCTTGTCCTCATACATCAGCGGCACGGAAATGATGAAAACTTCCGCCCCATCGATCCGTGAAATGGATTTATCCGAAATATTGGCAGTCCCTTCACTGGCCAGACGGAAATACCGGCGCCCCGAAATATCGATAGTCCGGCCATTTCCCCACCGGATCACACCATGCCTGTCAGCGATAAAAATATCGTTGTTATTGTTTTGAAGGGAATATTCTTCGAGGAAACGGTCGATTTCCCTGTCACGGGTAATACCGGACGCTTGCAGATTGTCGGTGATCTGGTTCGAGATGACGTCCAGATCCTTGATGTTCACCATCAGACGGCTGGTAATCGCATCCTTGTTCTGCGTCACAATCTCCATGAGATTGATCTTCACGTCGGAATCCAGCAGATTTTGCACATGACGCATAAGAAACACCACGACCACTGACAAACAGATATTTATCAGCAGCATGAAAATGGGCAAAGCCCTCTGGGCGAATTTTCCGTTTCTCATTGCAAATTCATATCGCCCGGTATGGATAACAGGCGGGAAGGCGGTTCGGTCTCGTATCGATATTCAACGGTTTTATACAAAAATCACCTACCTTGCAGCAACGATAGTTGATTGAGTGAATTATTACCTACAGGCAAGCATCGCATAATACCCCTGAAAAATCCAGAGTAATCCACTGGAAAATCAGGCTCCTCCTCGCATCAGTGGAAAAGCAAAGCATGGTATAGTTGTTTTTTTACATTTCTTCCGGGCAACTCCGTTCCCTTACACAAAAACGATACAGAGCTAAACACCATGTTCAAAAAACTGCTTGCCAGCTTTTTACTATTGTTTTTATGCGTCGGCTGCGACAATGCGACCAAACCCAAACTCGGCATTTCTTTCGGTGTCGGCCCTGCCAAACGCTGGCCGATGGAAATGGACCTGATGGTACAACGTGCCAGGGAACTCGGCATGGACGTTGATGCCCGCCTCAACAAAACAGATACACCGAAAACCCAGACCGAAGACTGTATCGACATGATCGACAATGGTATTTCGACCCTTATTCTCGTCCCGCGCGATGCCAACAAAACCGGCGAAATCCTGGACTATGCCAGGAAAAAGAACGTCAAGGTCCTTTTATATGCAAGAACCATACTGGGCAAAAACCTCGACTTCTTCGTCGGTTACGACACATACAAGATCGGCCAGAGCCTCGGATCGCACCTTTCCGAAAAAAACTACAAAGGTTCCGTTGCCATACTGAAGGGCGACGCCAACGATTTCAATGTCCCTCTGCTGAACGAGGGCGCAATGAAGTACTTCCAGCCGCTGGTCGAGAAGGGTGACCTGAAAATCATCATGGATGAATACATAGACGGATGGAATCCCGAACTTGCCCGCAAAAAACTCACGGCCGCCATCAAAAAGAACAATAATCAGATCGACGCCATCTTCGCCCATAACGACGTCATGGCCGGTGTCGCTGCCGATGTCGTGAAGGAGCTGGGCATCAAAAACCACGTCGTCATCGTCGGTATGGATGCCGAACTGCCTGCCATCAAACGGCTCGTCAACGGCACGCAGGATGCGACAGTCTATATGGATCTGAAAGCCATGGCTGTCACCGCCGCCAATGAAGCGTACAATCTGGCGACCAACAAACCCACCAACGTCAATGCCGCCTTCGATAACAAAAGCGTTTCGAAGATCAAGGCCTACCTCGTAAACGGCAAAATCATCACCCGTGAAAACATCGACAGGCAACTCATCGATACCGGGGTTTATACACGGGAAGAGGTTTACGTAAAATAACTGGAACGGATAAAAAACCAAAAAAACCGAACGGTTTTTACATTGTTCTTTTCATTATTTTCACTGCCACCCATCCGGCATCCAACTGTCCGGCCTGTCCTTCCCACCGGCTTTTTGCCGGGCAGCATTAAACGCTTTCAGGGTTTCTTCCCGGGCGTGACTGTGATCCACGACCGGATCGGGATAATCGAGGATGACATGATTTTTTTTCGCCCATGTCTGCGGGGTATGAACGTCTCTGTCCGGTACGTATTTCAGTTCCGGCAACCACCGGCGGACATAATGGCCTGCCGGATCGAATTTCTGTCCCTGCGTGACCGGATTGAAAATACGGAACCATGGCATGGCATCGACGCCCGTTGAAGCCGACCATTGCCATCCCCCGTTATTGGCAGGCAGATTCCCGTCAATCAGCTGCGACATGAAATAACGCTCTCCCTTGCGCCAGTCGATTAACAGGTCCTTCACCAGAAAGCTCGCGACAATCATCCTCAGCCGATTGTGCATCCAGCCGGTTTCCTTCAATTCCCGCATGGCGGCGTCGACAATCGGATAACCTGTTCTGCCTTCCACCCACGCCCTGAAATCCGCCTCGTTCGCATTCCAGACAATATAATCCGTCCACCCGAGAAAAGGTTCATAACGGCAAAGACGGGGAAAAGCGGCAATCAGATGATAATAAAACTCGCGCCAGATCAGTTCATTCAGCCAGACAGCGCCACCCCCTTTCGATTGCCAGACGGCATCCGGCACTTCCGCAAGCAGTGCGTTCAGGCACTGGCGGGGAGACAGCACACCGATGGCAAGATAGGCAGAAACATGGCTCGTCCCGTCCAGATCAGGCCGGTCGCGGGTCTTGTCATAATCGTGTACTTTCTCCCGGCAGAAATTCTCCAGCAGTCCGATAGCAGCCTCTTCCCCAAGCGGGTATTGTGCGCCAAACGATATTTTTTCAATGGAAAAAAACGGCGGAAGAGACCCTTTTATCCCGGCAGCATGAAGACGCCGTTCCGGTTTCGGCAAACAACCCGTATCGGCTACCGCCAGCCTGTCCAGAAAAGTCCGTTTGAACGGCGTGAATACCTTGTACATCTCGCCCTGCCGGTTATTTGCCGTACCCGGCGGCAACAGCAGGCAATCGTCATAAGGCTTCAGGTATACCTCTTCCGGCAGATTGTCCTCCAGCCATCGATCCCGTCGCTGCTCATTCAATTCATACTGCTTATTGAAAAACAGTTCGTCGATTTGCTCACGGCGGCAAAAATCGAGGACAAAACGGGCAGTGTCGTCAAAATTGCCGCAGACATGGCAAACCAGCGGAATACCAATCCTTTCAAGTCCTTCCGAGAGTTTTTCCAAATGCCCGTGCATGAAAGCAATCTGCCGTGACGACACTCCGTGCTCACGCCACTGCAAAAGCGGTGCCGTAAAAAGAGCGTAAACCGTGGCATCCTTATCCTCGCAGGCAGCTGCCAAAGCCTTATTGTCCGTCAGCCGCAAATCCTGACGGAACCAGACAAGATGTTTTCGTGATGTGTTACCGGCTTGTTTTTTCATGAAAGGCAGTGAATATCAGGCTCAAAGAATCATATATACCGCCTATTGACCCAAGTGGAAATGATTTTTTGTAAATGACCGGATCATTCCTGCCATCAACAGGTCAGTCGATACCGGACATAACTATCGGATATTTCCTTTTAATATATTCACTACTCATTCGCCAAATGCAAAACCTCAGGTTCAGTGCTGAAGAAAACACTATAATGATGCCCTTCTTGCCATGACGAAAAAAACGGGAAACAAGCCAATTCATGAAGACAACAGAAAAAGGGATGTTTCCGTTGACCACATGCCCGAATGAAAGGGACTCCGTCATAAATATAGCCATGGCTTTAGACAACGATTTTCATGACTGAATTTTTACAAACACACTGGATTGAAATGGCCGGAACCATTTTCGGCCTGATCTACCTGTACTTTGAATACAGGGCGTCGATGCTGATGTGGCCGTCCGGCCTCCTGATGGCCTCCTTTTATGTGTACATCTTTTCCATAAGCGGATTCTATTCGGGCGCGGCAATCAACGTGTACTACATTGTCATGGGAATATACGGCTGGCTCGTCTGGCATAAAAAAACACAGGAATCCGGCAAATTGCGCAATATGCGAAACCCCGTCCAATATGCGCTGATGGTCGCATCCATTGCCATACTGTGGGGAGTCCTGTCGCTGATCCTGAAACAAACCGACAGCACCGTTTTCATCGTGGATGCACTGATTACCGCCCTCTCTCTTGTCGCGATGTGGATGCTTACACAGCGTTATGTGCAGCAATGGATACTGCTGATCGTGGCAAACGTGATTTCCGTCTTTGCGTATGCCTCTGCACAGCTGTATTTCACCGGCTTCATGTATACCGTCTATGCCGTCGCCTCCATCGCGGCGTATTTTCACTGGAAAAAAATGGCAGAATGAAACACTATCCTCTTCCCGGCAAAAACCTCACGCCAAACGCCATCATCGTCGCAAACGGCCAGTTTCCGACCCATCCCGTTCCGCTCTCACTGCTCGAAACAGGCGCACCTGTCGTCTGTTGTGACGGTGCATTAAGGAAACTGCTCAATACAGGCGTCCTGCCCTCTGTTGTCGTTGGCGATTGCGATTCATTATCCGAACAGGACAGGCAACAATACGCCTCCCTGATTTGCAGGATAGCAGAGCAGGACTCCAATGACCTGACGAAAGCGGTGCGCTATTGTGTGGAACAGGGCTGGAAAGATCTGGTGATCCTCGGAGCAACCGGCGGCCGTGAGGATCACACCATCGCCAACATCAGCCTGCTGGCGGATTACCTCGACATCACGCGGGAAGTGTGGATGGTATCGGACTACGGCGTGATGAATGCCATTTCCGGAGAGGCGACATTCGAAAGTTTTCCCGGACAGCAGGTATCCATCTTCTCCATCGAGCAGGCGCCAATGAGCAGCGAACACCTGAAATACGGCTTTACCGGTGCCGTCTTCACCAACTGGTGGCAAGCCACGTTGAACGAATCGTTAAACGATACTTTTACACTGCGTGTATCGGGCAAAACGATCGTTTACCGCACATTCAGGGAAGCTGTCTAGGCTGTTTTTTCCCGACGTCGGAAAAAGCCATTTCCCTGTTTTAAACCGGCAGAATGCCAGACCGGACAACAACATTCTCTTATTCTGCCTGCAACCTGTAAAACCGGATTCATTCACACGCTCAAATTTGCAAGCGTTGCCCACGTCCTTGATCCTGTTCCGGTGTCATGCTTCCAGCTTCCTCAAGATCACTGAAATCCGGAAAATTCCGGTTTTACAATTGATGATTGCTCTTCGGTTTTATCCGTTCATGATTGCGTTCCCTGACCACAGGCATACCATTTGACATATCCGCTGACCCAATCGTTACCCCCTACATAAAAACCGGTAGTCGTCATGTTCTTGTCGTTATTTCCATCAAAGAGCACTGTTGGCGGTGTATTGTAAGGACGACCTGTCGGTGTGAGTTGCACATTATAATCAGTACCAGCATAAGGCCTTGAGAGCGTGATACGGCCGTATGCACTGGTAAAAGGCCCCGAGAAGCCGCCCTGTTCAAGCCAGCCGTCAGACCATTTCCGATACCAGGTCGTGCCGTCGTTATACGTCTCTGTGACATGTTTATGAGCTGCTACTTCATTGGCAAGATCAGAGATATCGATCAGGCCGGGATTGGCCGCTGCATTGAAAGCCTTGATGCAGGGTAACAGGGTCAACGCAGGCGGCTGGACGGTTTCAGATGCACCGTAAACAGGATTGGAAAGAGCCGGATTTATGCCAATAACAGGGCTATTATAATTAGCAATAGAACCTCCATTTACACTTCCGGATGATGCATATTTATAAAACGCTCCCGTTGGAGACGTCGCTTCATACTTGCCAATTCCGAATGTTCCTGAGAAACCTGGCAACCCCGCCTCAATCTTCTGTCCCGGCGTCATACTACCCTGTGCGAAACGTCCGGCCAGATCCGGCAGATTGAATGTCGTTTCCCCATTTCCGGCACCGAACGTCGTCCCGATCGTGGCAAAGAGTTGCGGCCAGGTTTCCCTTCCCACTTCAGCCCCATCGGCCCTGAGATAGCCTGCAGGGGGCGTTGCCATGGCAAAAAATTCTATCGTTCCGACAGGCACCCCTCTTTTGGCAATCTCCTGTTCCAGTTCGTCTGTCTTGCTTTCAAACGCTGTCTGGTTGACCTTGTTTTTCATCGTTTCTTCCAGGGTTTCCTGATCAGCCTTGGCCTCTATCTTGTCGCCCAGCACTTTCAGGTCGATTCCGAGTGCCTGACGCGCAGCTTCCTTGTCGGCGCTGTCTTCCCCCAGCAGTTCATTCAGGTAATCCCTCAGTTTTCCAAGGGCTTCTTTCATTTCTCCTGTTGTCGTATTAGGTGTTTTCGAACCCGACAAGAGTCCTTTTTCCGGCAGT
>JAHYZB010000013.1 GCA_019424645.1 Oxalobacter formigenes | reverse complement strand
TGCAGCTCGCGCTCAATATCGGAATGGATGCGCGCATGAACCTCGTCACACCCCTGATGTGGAAAAACAAAAAAGAAACCTGGCAACTCGCCGCCGAACTGGGCGGACAGGAACTCGTCGATCTTATCGTCAATGAAACGCACACCTGTTATGTTGGCGAACATGACAAATTGAATGTCTGGGGATTTGGTTGCGGAGAATGCCCAGCCTGCCTGCTGCGAAAAAAAGGGTTTGAAGAATTCATTTCTTCAGAAAACCTCAAATAACCGTCTTCCCAATAAAAAGCATCCACCGGTTTCCCGGTGGATGCTTTTCGACTTTTGATCAACACACAGTCAATCAATCAATCAGGACTTGCCATCCGCCCAGTTCCAGTCGCGGATATTCGGCATGTCTTCACCGTATTTGTAAACATATTCCTTGTGTTCCAGAAGTCTGTCACGCAAATACTGTTTCGTGTATGCAGCCCTTGACCCAAGACTTGGCAATCTGTCGATGACATCCCCGGCAAGATGATAACGATCAAGATCGTTCAACACGACCATATCGAACGGTGTCGTCGTCGTACCTTCTTCCTTGTAGCCACGGACATGCATATTCTGATGGTTGGTTCGTCTGTAAGTCAGGCGATGAATCAGCCACGGATACCCATGATAGGCAAAAATGATCGGCTTGTCCTTGGTGAACAGAATGTCGAATTCCTTGTCCGACAAACCGTTCGGATGTTCGCTCGGCTGCTGCAAGGTCATCAGATTGACGACATTGATCACACGAATCTTCACTTCAGGCAGCCGTTCGCGCAGAATCTTGACCGCTGCCAGCGTTTCGAGCGTCGGGACATCACCGCAACATGCCATGACGACATCCGGTTCGGACCCCTTGTCATTACTTGCCCATTCCCAAATGCCGATACCGGCTGAACAATGCTTGATTGCATCATCCATATTCAGGTACTGCAATGCAGGCTGCTTTCCGGCAACGATCACGTTAATGCGATGGCGGCTGCGCATACAATGGTCCGTAACCGACAACAGACAGTTCGCATCAGGCGGAAGATAAACGCGGCTGATGTCGGCTTTCTTGTTCATCACCAGATCGATGAAACCCGGATTCTGGTGAGAGAGGCCATTGTGATCCTGACGCCATACGTGGGAAGTCAGCAGATAGTTGAGCGATGCGATCGGACGACGCCATGGGATATGACGCGTGACTTCCAGCCATTTGGCATGCTGGTTATACATCGAATCGACCACATGGATAAACGCTTCATAACAAGGGAAGAAACCGTGACGCCCTGTCAGCAGATAGCCTTCCAGCCAGCCTTCACACTGATGCTCGGACAGCATTTCCATGACGCGGCCGGTATGGGATACCTTGTCGTCAGTCGGTTTGATTTCATCCATCGATGAACGTTCCGTGACTTCAAAAACAGCACCCCAGCGGTTTGATGAGGTTTCATCCGGGCTGAAAACACGGAAGTTTTTCGCTTCTTCGTTCAACACGAAAACATCGCGGATCATATTACCCTGTACACGAGTGCTTTCGGCGACGACAACCCCTGGCGAAGGTACGTCAACAGCATATTTTCTGAAATCCGGCATGCGCAATTCACGCAGCAGAATGCCGCCATTGGCATGCGGGTTTGCCCCCATTCTGTGGAGACCCTTCGGAGCCAGTTCAGCCAGTTCAGGAATCAAACGCCCCGCTTCATCGAACAATTCATGAGGCTTGTAACTCAAGAGCCATTCGTTGAGGATTTGCAAATGGGCCGGGTTTGTCTTGACTTCACTGACGGGAACCTGATGCGCGCGGAAAGTACCCTCAATCTGCTGCCCATCCACAACGTGAGGGCCTGTCCAGCCTTTCGGACTGCGCAGAACGATCATCGGCCATTGAGGACGTTCAGTGAAGCCGTTCTTGCGTGCATCGTCCTGAATTTTCCTGATTTTGGTGATGACCGTATCCATAGTCGCTGCCATTTTCTGGTGCATGATCAAGGGGTCGGAACCTTCCACATAGAATGGTTCATAACCGTAACCGCGCATCAGTTCGTCCAGCTCTTTAGGAGGAATGCGGCCCAAAACGGTTGGGCCTGCAATCTTGGCATCGTTCAGATGCAGAATCGGCAAAACGGCGCCGTCGAAAACAGGATTGATGAATTTATTGGAATGCCAGCCCGTCGCCAGCGGCCCGGTTTCGGCTTCACCGTCGCCGACCACGCAGGTCACGATCAGGTCGGGATTATCGAAAGCCGCACCGAAAGCATGCGATAGAGAATAACCCAGTTCACCACCTTCATTGATCGAGCCCGGTGTTTCTGCAGCCGTATGACTTGGAATTCCGCCCGGGAAAGAAAACTGGGTAAACAGCTTTTTCATCCCTTCTTCATCTTCCGAAACGTTGGGATAAAACTCGCTGTACGTTCCTTCCAGATAGGTGTTGGCAACCAGAGCCGGGCCACCATGTCCCGGACCGGTAACGAAAATCATGTCCAGATCGTATTTCTTGATCACACGATTCATATGGACATAAACGAAATTCAGGCCAGGCGTCGTACCCCAGTGTCCCAGCAAACGCGGCTTGATATCGTCCGGCTTCAAAGGTTCGCGCAATAATGGATTATTGAATAAATAAATCTGTCCGACGGACAAATAGTTGGCTGCACTGAAATAGGCATTCATTTTATGCAGCATATCAACCGTCAAAGGCTCACTGCTCTTATCAAGCTTTCCCGCTTTAGCCATATTCATTTCCTTTCTATTCTTTCGAACTCAGCCTGCCAAATGCGACAAGATCCAAATGACAACTTTCGGTAAGTGAACATCTATTCTTTATGAAATAAAAGAACCTTGCCATCAGTCATGACATGGCAAAATTATTTACTCGAATAGGGAATAACTCTCTTTGACTGGCAAAGACAGCCTCATCAACAATATAACAGGAAAAAACCCCGTTTAGCCACTTTGACAGTGCCATGATTTGAAAAACTGCGATTGATCAATTTTTGAAGTAAAAAGACCTTATTTTTTTTCTTTTTCAGGTCTTTTCCAGTCATTTATCGTCGTTTGTTTCGCACGGGAAACCGTCAGCGATCCGGCAGGGACATCCCTGGTCAGGGTAGTACCGGCTCCAACAGTCGCACCACTACCCACTTTGACGGGTGCAACCAATTCGCAATTGGTACCGATGAAAACATCGTCCTCGATAACCGTCTTGTGTTTGTTCGCTCCATCGTAATTGCATGTAATCGCACCGGCACCAATATTCACGCGGGTACCGACTGTCGAATCACCTACATAAGCGAGATGATTGGCCTTGCTGTGCGCGGCAATCTGGCTGTTCTTGATTTCCACGAAATTGCCGATATGCACTTCTTCACCCAGCTCGGCTCCCGGTCTTAATCGGGCGTAAGGCCCGATCAGTGAAGCTGAACCGACTTTCGCGCCTTCGAGATGACAGAAAGGCCTGACTTCTGCATTCTTTCCGATATCGCAATCCCGGATGATACAGTTCGCTCCAATGGACACGCCATCGCCCAAAGCGACATGACCTTCGAAAACGCAGTTGACGTCGATGAACACGTCACGTCCGCATGTCAGCGAACCGCGTATGTCGATACGGCCGGGATCAGCCAACCCCACACCTTTATCAAGCAGGGCATCAGCCATATTTTTCTGGTAAATTCGCTCCAGTTCCGCCAGCTGTCTCTTGCTGTTGACCCCCAGCGTCTCCCAGACCGCATCCGGCTGGGCAGATGTTACTTCAATCCGTTCTGCAACCGCTTTGCCGACGATATCCGTCAGGTAATATTCCCCTTGCGCATTGTTATTGGAAAGAGAAGACAACCAGCGTTTCAGGGGAACCGTCGGAATCACCATGATTCCCGTATTGATTTCATTGACGGCAAGTTCAACGGAATTGCCATCCTTTTGTTCGACGATGCAGTTTATCTGTCCGTTTTCACGAATGATTCTTCCATACCCCGTGGGATCGTCCAGTTCGGCAGTCAGAATTCCGAGCTTGTTCATTCCAGCTGCGTCAAGCAGTCGCGACAGGGAAGCCTGCCCAATCAAGGGAACATCGCCATACAAAACCAGTGTCGGCACGGACTCATCCAGTAAGGATAATGCCTGCATGACGGCATGGCCGGTACCCAGTTGCGGTTCCTGTTTGACGAACGCCAGATCGTTTCCCGCTATTTCTTGCTGCACCTGTTCGCCACCATGACCGTAAACCACAATCAGCTTGTCAGGATTCAATGAACGGGCAGTATCCAGAACATGTGACAGCAAGGGCTTTCCGGCAAGAGAATGAAGCACTTTGGGCAAATCCGAATTCATGCGTTTGCCCATACCGGCAGCCAGAATAACGATATTCATGAGATCAATAGATAAAAAAGTTGAGAAATGAACGATAAACCGGACAAACCGGCATCGATACTATGATACCGCTTCGAACACACCGGCACGACGGTTTTTTGTCACTTTATCCCATTCGAAAATCTGTCCGTTCATCACGATATAGACACCAGAAGGTAATAGCTGGACAGCGCTGACGGCAAATCCGAGATTGAAAAAAGCATCGGAATGGTCGAATTCATACGGAATCATGGCACCGGTCAGGACAATCGTTTTTTTCAGCGCCGCTTTTCCCAATACCGCAGCCGTGTCCTGCATCGTATCCGTTCCATGAATGATGACAATACGGTTGGCCGGAACCTGTTTGCAGGATTTCAGGATATTTTCGCGATCCTTTTCCTGCATATCAAGGGAATCCAGCATCGACACTTCCTCAAATGTATACGATGGCGATACCCGTGCACGTTTCATCATGTCTGGAATATGGCTCGACGTGAAAACGAGCTCCCCCCTGACTTCGTCATAGTGTTTCTCAAAAGTTCCGCCCGTAGCGACAATGTGCACAATCATGATGTTCTATCAGAAATAACAGAAATGGCGCGGGATTGGATTGACATAATGAAGCTTGCTCCATCCCGGCGGACATGGCAGAGACGGCCCGTCGTAATCGGGAACGCCTTGCCTGACCGGATAAACTGGCAATACATTGGAAATGGAACCATCCGGATTCAACCTCTTTTCAAGGCTGTACATATAATCGGGAAGCAATGCCTCACAAATCTGCCTGAACCAGACGGCATGCTCCTCATCTTCCCCAAGGGCGTTCGCAAGCCCTTCCGGATCGAATTTGGCGAGTGCATCGATCAGTTCATCTGCCGTTGCCCCCGGCAAATCCCCCCAGCCCATCACAGGATTGAAAATATAGTCTGCGCCGGAACCGTACCAGCCTTCTCTCCATGGCCTTTGCAGCCATGTCCTGCAACCGGTAAACAAATGCCATCTCCAGTGCATTCCGGCATCCTTTGGCCATGAATAGAGATAAAGACGCTGATATCCTGCACTGTGCAACTTCAAAACCATCTCCATCAGACGACCATGAGGCATCCTGTCAGGTGGAGAAAGCCTGAACAGAATCGGTTCGCCATCGGCATGCTGGACCTCATCCGTCGACAAATTCAGATCGAGACAACGCTGTTCATTGCCGAAACGGGCCGACACCCAGCCAGTCAGCAAATTGACGGCTGTGAGCACACCGTAACCACGATAACGGTGAAAAATAACGGTTCCTGGAGCAATCGGTTTCATTCAAATATTATAAACACTATTCATATCCAGACAGTCACAAGCAGAGTGACGGGATTTATTCTTTCTCTGGTTCTGATTCTTCAGCCACTGACGATTCCATCATTTCCTTGCGACTTTCCGGCGTTTCCAGACTGATGCGCCCAATCGCTCCGGTTCGGTAATCCTGAAGGAAAGAATGAGCGCCCTTTTCGACATCCAGTTCACCGCCACGAATTTTGAATCCACGCTTCAACGCCACTCCTTCGACAACACCATAGCCATCGAGTTCATCGACCTGCAGACCATACCGTGCTTCAAGCAGATGTGGATAACGCTTTAACAAAACCTCGCCAAGAAAAGCAGCGACCTCGTCCTCGATCAGGGCATTCACCCCGACGGCATGGCTTGCCGCCAGCATATATCCATCACTGGGATACATGATCTTCGGCCAGAGCAGACCCGGTGTATCTGTCAAAACCATATTTTTGTTCAGATAAAGCCGCTGCTGCGTTTTCGTGACTGCGGGTTCATCGCCCACAGCTGCAACACGCCGTTTCAACAGCATATTCATCAGCGTTGACTTTCCGACATTGGGAATTCCCATAATCATGATTCTGGCCGTTTTTCCGGGGCCGGTTCGATGAGGAATAATTTTCTGGCAAATACCCGGAATTTTCGCCACTTCAGCCGGTTTTCTGCAAGACAGGGCAATAGCGTTGACACCCGGCTGGCCATTATAGAAATCAATCCATTCTTTTGTCGCCACCGGATCGGCCAGATCACTCTTGTTCAGAATTTTGAGACAGGGACGCTGCCGGTAAAGCCGAAGCTGTTCTACCATGGGATTGCTGCTGGCGCCGGGAAGCCTTCCGTCAAGGACCTCGATCACGAGATCAGTCGTCTCCATTGTTTCCGCCGCTTTTTTTCTGGCGGCATTCATATGCCCCGGAAACCATTGAATTGCCATTTCTTCTATCCTTAATCGACCCGTGCCAATGTTTTCACGTGTGCGACAACACTGTTCGCCAACGCATTCAGGTTATAACCGCCCTCAGAAAAACTGACGACACGATTCTGGCTATATTGTGCTGCGATATCCATTACCTGTTTCGTTATCCAGGCATAATCTTCCTCAACCAGATTCATATCACCCAGAGGGTCGTCCCTGTGAGCATCGAAACCGGCAGAAATGAAAATCATCTCCGGCTTGTGTTGATGCAGGGCGGGAAGCCATTTTTCAGTCACGACTTTGCGAATGACATCACCGCCGGTTCCCTTTGGAACAGGCACATTGACCATATTCACCCGCTGTTTCTCATTGCCGGAAAAAGGGTATAAATACTCCTGATAATAACTGACCATCAGAACGCTGGGCTCATAAGCAAAGATATATTCAGTTCCATTCCCGTGATGAACATCGATATCTACGATAGCGACACTTTTCAATCCATGAATTTTGATTGCCCTCATGGCAGCGATAGCGATATTGTTGAAAACACAAAAACCCATCGCTTCACCAATCGTTGAGTGGTGACCTATAGGACGTTCGATACAAAATGCATTTTCAATTTCACCTGCCAAAACAGCATCCGTTGCAGCAACAGCCGCGCCAGTCGTTCTTAACGCTGCCTGCCAGCTATACTCATTTAAAGGTGTTTCATCCACAAAAGAATATTCACCCGGTGCCGGAATATTGTTTTTCACTGTCAGAATCATATCCTGCGTATGAACACGGCGGATATCTTCTTCCGTCGCTTCAGGAGACAAACGATATTCCAGAACACGGTCCAGCCCGTTTTCTTTCAAGGCATCCATAATCACCTGCATGCGCGCCGGACTTTCCGGATGATTCTCTCCCATCTCATGCAGCTGACAAACCGGATGATAATAAAGTGCAGTAGTCATATATTCTTGAATCCTGAGATCGGTCAAACTCTACAAATACTTCAATAGCTCAAGCGCATATTGCAAAAAGCAATCCATCGATACAATTAGCGTTTAAAAATTGTTTAACTGATTTTTTATATTGCGCAACTCATTTCAGTCGTTATACTTCATTTTTCGATGGATTGTCCCCGTATTTCATCCAATGATGATATTTAATTCCGGCAGAAAAGCTGCCCCGTTTTTCTTTCTTTTGATCCTGTTTCCGCTTGTTTGTTTCGGACAGATATCCCAAAAAGACTCCGGCAAACCCGAATCGGCATGTTTTTCATCGGCCATACCCGGTTCTGCCGGGATTGGTGAAACGGGTAAGCTATTTACGATCGAACCACCACTGGCCGATTTCATCGACCACTTTTCAACAAAATACAGTGTCGATAAAAACAGTTTAAATTGCCTTTTCAAAAAAACAAGCGTTAATCATACCGCAATCAGGCTGATGAAACCGTCGACTTCAGGCAAAACAAAAAACTGGCAGGCTTATCGGCAAAGAATGATCGAACCTGTCCGGGTCAACGCTGGCGTCCGTTTCTGGAACAAGTATGAAAAATATCTCGACAAGGCCGAAAAAAAATACGGGGTTCCTGCCTACATTATCGTCGGCATTATCGGTATTGAAACCATTTACGGAAAAGACACCGGCCGTTTCCGGACACTCGATGCATTAACCACGCTGGCCTTTTACTATCCTGATACGCCCAACAAGGCCAGCCGACAGGAATTTTTCCGCAAGGAGCTCGAACAATTCCTTCTGTTAAGCTCCCAAAACCAGGTAGACCCGTTAAGTATCTACGGATCGTATGCCGGAGCCATTGGCTGGCCTCAATTCATGCCGGGCAGCATCCGTGCCTATGCCGTTGATTTCGATGAAGACGGAAAAATCGATCTGGAAAATTCCCCCATTGATGCCATTGGCAGCGTGGCCAACTTTTTGAAACAGCATGGCTGGAAAACCGGTCAACCTGTTATTTTCATGGCAGAAGCGGAGATGGATTGCCCGCTACCGGCAACTCTGTTCAATCAGGGACTGAAGGCAACATACACTATAAAAGAATTGAACACACAATGTATTTCAACAAGTCCGGACGCGCCTGACAATCTTCTTTACGGTCTTGTTGACCTGCCAAACGGGCCATACCCGACTGAATACCGGATCGGCACGGATAACTTCTTTGCCATCACCCATTACAACCGAAGCTATTTCTACGCCATGTCAGTTATCGAACTTGGCAAAAAAGTTTTATACGAAAAAACAGGACGTTACATAGAGTAACTTACAATTTATTACCTTTCTGTCATCTTTTTCTCTTTATTTATAATTGTTAAAATTATAAAATTATAAACTTGTTGAATTGATGCAAGATTTACTCTTTTTATCTATTCGACAGATTCGAAATTGAAAAAAGTCTTGATCAGTTAAAGAAAATAGACGATATTGACGTTAAGCAACTTAACGTGACGGGAACATTTTTGCCAGTTTCCTCACGGTATTCACACTAAATATACTTTGTCAGAAACAGTTTTATTTATGCAAAGATAGTGAATTATACAAAACAGGATTTTTTAACATGACGAACAAAGCCAAAAATCCAACAATACAAGCAGGAGAAGAACGCCTGGAAGATCGTATATATGATCCCAACCGTCTGCTGGATACCTTGATTGTCCACCTGAATCTTAAAAATGATGCTGCATTGTCGCGTGCGCTGGAAGTTGCTCCTCCCGTTATCAGCAAAATCAGACACAATCGGTTGCCTGTTGGCGCATCATTACTGATTCGCATGCATGAAGTCAGCGACTTGAGTATCAAGGAATTACGCAGACTGATGGGCGATCGCCGTTCCAAATTCCGCATTAGCGATAAACAGTTCAAACCCAAAAGATCAACAGACGTCTGAGATCAGACGGATTTCTGAGATTATGGTTTTTACATCTATTGGGCTCAAAATACACATTTTGAGCCCTTGTCATTTCAGGCAGAAACCTTCAGCCATGCATCCAGCGATTGACGCAGCAGTTTTTCACCTTGCACGATGTGCTCATCCTTGATGACAAGTGCAGGAACATAGCGAATAACGTCATAACCGGCCAATAACAAGAGCAAGCCCTGCTCTGCAGCGGCAGCGGTTATTTCAGCAGCCTTGCCATGATATTTGTCCGACATCACCAGGCCAAGCATCAGACCTTTCCCGCGAACACCGGCAAAAACATCCGGATAATCAGCCACAACACTTTCCAGACTTGCTTTCAGTTTGTTGCCTGCATCGGCAATACGAGACAGAAATTCCGGTGTATTGATGATCTCCATAACCTTGCATGCAACAGCAGCTGCCAAAGGATTTCCGCCGTATGTCGTTCCGTGGGAGCCGACTGAAAAAGCACTGGCGATCTCCGTTGTCGTCAGCATCGCCGCAATAGGGAAACCGTTTCCAAGCGCTTTGGCAGAGGTCATGATATCTGGCGTAATGCCATATCCCATATAGGCAAAAAGATCGCCTGTTCGTCCCATGCCGCACTGGATTTCGTCGAAAATCAGCAATGCATTTTTTTCGTTACAAATCTGGCGCAACGCATTCAGATACTCAACGCTTGCAGGAAGGATTCCCCCTTCGCCCTGAACCGGTTCAACTACAACGGCACAGACATCGTCACCTATCGCCGCACGGGCGGCATCAATGTCGTTAAACGGAATGTGATCGATTTGTTGCGGCAAAGGCTCGAAACCTTCGGTGTATTTCGATTGTCCGCCCACTGTAACGGTAAAGAGGGTTCTTCCATGAAAGGAATGCAAACAGGAAACAATGCGACTCTTCTTTGCGCCAAAATGATTGTGTGCCCATTTACGTGCCAGTTTGAAAGCCGCTTCATTCGCTTCGCCACCGGAATTACAGAAAAATACTTTCTCGGCAAAAGTGGCGTCCGTCAGAGCTTTTGCCAACTTCAGGACAGGCTCATTGGTAAAGTAATTGCTGACATGCCACAGTTTTTTTGCCTGATCGGTCAATGCTTCCACCAGCTCGGCAGGCGCGTGTCCCAAACCGGAAACGGCGATACCGCCAGTCAGGTCGAGATAATGCTTGCCATTCTGATCCCAGAGATCAAGACCTGATCCTCGAACAGGAATGAATGCGTTAGGTGCAAATACAGGCACCATCACTTCATCAAAAGTCTGGCGATTGACTGTCTTTTCATTATTGTCGACCGAAGTATTTGCCGGGGCATTCATTCCATGACTCCACTATAAAAATTTAAATCAGAAAACAAAACTGCCATTCCCGGTTTCAGGAAAAACTTCAGAGGCCTGATTTGTTATAAGGGAATACAGCTTAAAAGAGAATTTTATACTTATCTTGCCTTCATGACAGATAAATTCACTATTTTTACATCAATACAAATTTGTCAGCCGGCAACATTAGCCTGAACATCCCGAAACTTTGTAAAAAATAACACGTTCACACCGAACAATTCACTCTAAGACTTTTCATTTTCCGCCACAGCAAGGATAATGCATTAGAAAAATAACCATCAGTTATGACAACCTGTTTTGATAGATAATCTACGATGAAAACTGATTCTTCTCCTATCGTTGCAATAGCCACTCCACCGGGACGAGGAGGTGTCGGCATTGTTCGCATCTCAGGCAAAAATCTGGAACCTCTCATTAACGAGCTTTTCAAAGACACAATGGCCGATTTGCCATTAACTCCCCGTTACGCTCATTTCCTGCCTTTTCTGGATGCCGATAAATCCATCATTGATGAAGGTCTTGCCATCTATTTCAATGCACCGAATTCCTTTACCGGGGAAGATGTTCTCGAATTGCAGGGTCATGGTGGAACCACGGTATTGCAGATGGTTTTGAAAAGATGTCTTGAGGCAGGCGAGAAATTCGATCTCCGGATGGCTGAGCCTGGTGAATTCACCCGTCGCGCCTTTTTGAATGACCGGATCGACCTTGCACAGGCTGAAGCAATCGCCGACCTGATCGATGCAACGACAGAAGAAGCGGTTCGTTCAGCCTCCCGCTCCCTGTCAGGCGTCTTTTCAAAAGAAATTCACGAGCTGGTTGCCAATATCATTCAATTGCGCATGATGGTTGAATCCTCACTCGACTTCCCTGAGGAAGACATTGATTTCCTGAAAAAGGAAAATGTCGAGGGAAAAATCACCAACATTCAGGAAGCACTTGCAGCCATCATTGCCCAGTCCGCGCAGGGTGCATTGTTAAGGGAAGGCATTCATGTCGTACTGGCAGGCCAGACCAATGTCGGCAAATCGTCTTTATTGAATACACTGGCCGGTTCCAATGTCGCCATCGTCACCCCGATAGCAGGAACGACACGCGACAAAATTACCGAAACCATCCAGATTGAAGGTGTTCCCGTCACACTGATCGATACAGCGGGCATTCGTGCAAATAGTGCGGAAGATGAAGTCGAACGAATCGGTATCGAAAGGACATGGACAGAAATCGGCAAGGCAGACGTTATCCTGCATTTGCTCGATGCCAGTCTTGGGCCAACCCGCGCAGATGAAAAAATCGCTGCCGACTTCCCGGAAAACATTCCTGTCATCCAGATCTGGAACAAAATCGACATTTCCGGGCACAGGCCTTCCGTTGATTCCATGTTCGGCATCACGCAGGTTTATCTGTCGACCCAGACAGAACAGGGCATTGACCTGTTGAGAGATGAACTGTTGAAAATCGCAGGCTGGACACAAACGGGCGAATCGACTTATCTTGCCCGTGAACGTCATCTGACCGCCATGAAAGTAGCCGAACAGCATCTGGCAATCGCATCAGAACACGCGACAGCGGCCAATCCGTCCATCGACCTGCTGGCTGAAGAATTGAGGCTGGCTCAGGATGCCTTGAACAGCATTACAGGCGAATTCACGTCTGACGACCTTCTCGGCCTGATATTCTCCCGTTTTTGCATCGGCAAGTAATTCTCATGCATCAATCACTCCATGAAATTCTTAGGGATTTCATGGAGTTTGTTTTTTGCACCATCCTGTAATCCAGCGGCACGAAACGCAGTCTCCTCTGCTCAAAAATGTTTTCACTCCCTTCAAACAAGTAAATATGCCTGTTTGGAAGATATTCATTTAAAATAGAGGGTTCCAAAGGAACCACTTATGTCCATTTCCCCTACACAAGAAATTATTGATGAGCTACGCGCTGGCCGCATGGTTATTCTGGTTGACGATGAAGATCGTGAAAACGAGGGTGACCTGATGATTGCCGCTGATTTCATCACCCCTGAAGCCATCAACTTCATGGCTAAATATGCCCGCGGCCTGGTTTGCCTGACGCTTACGAAAGAACGATGCGATCAATTGGGTCTCGCCCCGATGGCACGTGACAACCGCAGCTCTTACAACACGGCATTCACCACATCGATCGAGGCAGCCGAAGGCGTGACAACCGGTATTTCAGCCTACGACCGCGCTCATACCGTTGCCGTTGCCGCAGCGAAAAACGCAAAACCGCAAGACATCGTCCAGCCAGGGCATATCTTTCCGATTACCGCAAAAGACGGCGGTGTCTTGATGAGAGCAGGCCACACCGAAGCCGGATGCGATCTGACAGCGTTAGCTGGCCTGACTCCGGCAAGCGTCATTTGCGAAATCATGAATGAAGACGGCTCGATGGCACGCCTGCCAGAGCTGCTTGAATTCGCTGATAAACACAAGCTCAAAATTGGCACTATTGCCGACCTCATCAGCTATCGTAACCAGCATGAAAGCATTATCGAACGAATTGCCGAAAACGAACTGAATACTGCTGCGGGTGCATTTCACGGTATCGTTTATCGCGATAAACCAAGCCAGTCCGTCCATCTGGCTCTTGTCAAAGGTACCATTACATCAGATGAAGAAACACTCGTCAGGGTCCATCAGCCTCTTTCCCTGATGGATCTTATCGAAACCCGTTTCACGTCACATTCATGGAACCTTCAGGATTCCATGAAAAAAATACATGCATCCGAACGTGGAATACTTGTATTATTGAACTGTAGTGAAGAATCGGCAGGATCATTTGTCGACAATTTCAACGCTCTGGGCAAACAAAAAACGAACGATTCAACGTCAGCAACAAGTGAAATCATTCGAAATCACGGAATCGGCGCGCAAATTCTGCGGGATATCGGTGTCGGCAAAATGAAACTGTTGGCCAATCCCAAGAAAATGCCTTCCATGACAACCGGCTTCAATCTGGACATAGTCGGCTATCTGGACAGCAAAGACATTTAACATTCATCCACGACCAAGGAGAACGATGATGACAGTCAACACCTTTGAAATTGATCTTCAAGGCCAGGATCTGAGAATCGGTATTGTTCAGTCCCGCTTTAACGAAGAAATCTGTCGCGGACTTTTAAGTGCCTGCCTCACTGAACTAAAACGGCTCGGCGTTGCCGATGAAGACATTCTTGTAGCCACTGTTCCTGGAGCACTGGAGATCCCTACAGCACTTCAGAAAATGGCCGAATCGCAACAATTCGACGCCCTGATCGCCGTCGGCGGAATCATCAAGGGAGAAACCTATCACTTCGAGCTGGTTTCCAATGAATCCGCTGCCGGTATTTCACGTGTCGCACTCGACTTCGACATGCCAATTGCCAATGCCATCCTGACCACTTATACGGATGAACAGGCTGAAGCGCGCATGATTGAAAAAGGAACCGAAGCTGCCCGCGTCGCTGTCGAGATGGCCAATCTCGTCATGGCAATCGATGAACTGGAACCGCCGGAAGAAGACGAATAACATTTTCACAAAACATTTTTCTTTGTGAAATTTCTTGCATTATTAAAATGAAAACTACATCAGTCCATGCCAACCCATCCAAAAACCGTTCACCCCGACATCGTTCGAGGGAATTCGCTCTCCAGGGATTATATGAATGGTTATTGAACCGTGATGACGCACCCGTCATCATTGAACATATCCGGCAGGCACACGGATTCGACAAGGCCGATACAGGTCATTTCGTTACGCTTCTGTCAGGCAGCATCCGTCAGGCAGACAAGTTACGCGAAGAACTGGCACCTCATATCGATCGCCCGCTTGAAGAGTTGTCGCCTGTCGAACATGCCATTCTGATTCTGGGCGCATTCGAGCTGACCAATCACATTGAAATACCGTACCGGGTCGTCATCAACGAAGCGGTGGAACTGACCAAATCGTTTGGCGGCATTGACGGCCACAAATTCGTGAATGGCGTTCTTGACAAGCTGGCAGCGAAATTGCGACCTGTCGAAGTGGAAGCGGATCGCAAGGTATAAAAATGGCGCCGATCAGGAAACTGAACGGCGCCACATCTCAAGCCTCTACGGCTTCGGCTTTTTTGTCGGAGCCGATTTCTTTTCTTTCATCCAGCTTCAGGCGATGCCAGATTTCCCTTGTCGTCGCAGCCTTGTTCAGACTGTAAAAATGAAGACCGGGCGCCCCGCCAGCCAGTAACTGTTCGCACAGCTCTGTCACGACATCAAGACCGAATGCGCGAATCGAGGCAAGATCGTCACCATAATTTTCCAGCCTCAGGCGAATCCAGCGTGGAATTTCCGCCCCACACATATCGGAAAATTGTGCCAGCTGCTTGAAATTGGTAATCGGCATAATCCCGGCAATCACCGGAACATCGACACCTGCCTTCTGCACATTTTCCATAAAACGGAAATAAGAAGACGCATTATAGAAATACTGTGTGATAGCTGCATCGGCTCCCGCCTGCACCTTCCTGACAAAATTGTCCACGTCATCCTGAAGGGACTTGGCCTGTGGATGCATTTCAGGATAGGCAGCGACATCGATACGGAACCAGTCGCCCGTTTCGGCACGTATGAATTCAACCAGCTCATTGGCATAACGGAATTCACCCAAAACGCCATAAGAACTCGGCAAATCGCCGCGAAGCGCAACAATATGCCTGATACCGTTTGCACGACACTCATTCAAGCGTTCCCGAACCGAATCCCGTGTCGTTCCGATGCAGGTTACATGAGGAGCAGCCTCAAATCCTTCCTTCTGGATTTCCAACGCGATATTGTGCGTTCCCTGTTGTGTCGATCCGCCTGCGCCGTAAGTGATCGAAAAATACTTGGGCGATAACTCGGCCAGTTCTGCCCGTGTCTTTCGCAATGTTTCGATCCCTTCCTGCGTCTTCGGTGGAAAAACTTCAATACTGAAACTTTTTTGTGATGGCATTTAATTCTTTAATAGCAAAGTGGACAGTGCCCACGAAATGATACTGTACAGCAGTGCTCCCCCTATCGCAGCCCAGAAGCCACTGACATAAAAACCGTCCACCATTCTGGAAACCAGCCAGAACAGCAAACCATTAATGACGAAAATGAAAAGACCCAGCGTCACCAATGTTACTGGCAATGTCAGCACAACGAGAATCGGCCGGATCAACGCATTGACCAGCCCAAGTACCAGCGCCGCTATCAGCGCAGTCCAGAAACCGGAAATCCTGATCGACGTCATCAGATAGGGTAAAACGAGCAAAGCAACCGTATTAATCAGCCAGACGATGAGAATACGCATGATTCCCCTCCAAAAAAATGGTGGAACTCTTGTTCAGACTTCAGATGATTATCTGATACTGTATGAGCATCATATCCAAAATTCGCCTGGCCAAAGTGACGGAAAATGAATTCCGCGCACTTTTTGACATTGATTAATATCTGTAGTGGTTCGGTTTGTACGGACCTTCCTTACTGACACCGATATAAGCGGCCTGTTCATCCGACAATTCGGTCAGCACGGCATTCAGTTTTTTCAACTGGAGACGAGCGACTTTTTCATCAAGATGTTTGGGCAGAGTATAAACACCGACAGGATATGCTTCGGTATTGGTAAACAGTTCAATCTGAGCAATCGTCTGATTGGCAAAAGAAGAACTCATGACGTAAGAAGGATGACCTGTGCCACAGCCCAGATTGACCAGACGTCCTTCCGCGAGAAGAATGATTCTGTTACCGTTCGGAAGAATGATGTGATCGACCTGTGGCTTGATATTGTCCCAGGTGTATTGTTTCATCGAGGCTACGTCGATTTCGTTGTCGAAGTGACCGATATTGCACACGATAGCCTGGTCTTTCATTTTCACCATATGGTCATGTGTAATGACATGGTAATTACCGGTGCAGGTAACGAAGATATCTGCCATTTCCGCAGCATAGTCCATTGTCACGACGCGATAACCTTCCATCGCTGCCTGAAGCGCACAGATCGGATCCACTTCCGTTACCCAAACCTGAGCCGAGAGTGCTTTCAAAGCCTGTGCACATCCCTTGCCGACATCGCCATAGCCGCAAACGACAGCGACCTTGCCTGCAATCATCACGTCAGTCGCGCGTTTGATACCATCAACCAGAGATTCACGACAGCCATACAGATTATCGAATTTGGACTTGGTCACGGAATCATTTACATTGATGGCAGGGAACTTCAGCTTGCCTTCTTCGTGCATCTGGTACAGGCGATGAACACCTGTTGTGGTTTCTTCGGTAACCCCCTTGATTTCCTTGATACGCTTCGAATACCAGTTCGGATCTGTCTTCAAATAACGTTTGATGGCATTGAAAAGACAAACTTCTTCTTCAGAGCCCGGGTTGTCCAGAACGGATGGATCCTGTTCAGCACGGCTTCCCAAATGCAACAGAAGGGTTGCATCTCCACCATCGTCCAGAATCATGTTTGAATAACCACCGTCAGGCCATTCAAAAATGCGATGGGTGAATTCCCAGTAGTCATCCAGTGATTCGCCCTTGAATGCGAATACAGGCGTACCATTGGACGCAATTGCTGCGGCAGCATGATCCTGTGTAGAATAAATATTACAGGAAGCCCAGCGTACTTCTGCACCAAGCGCTTCCAGCGTCTGGATCAATACAGCAGTTTGAATGGTCATATGCAGCGAACCGCTTATACGGGCGCCCGTCAAAGGCTTGGAAGTAGCGTATTCTTCCCGAATAGCCATCAATCCCGGCATTTCGGTTTCTGCAATCCTGATTTCCTTGTTACCCCATGCCGTTAAATCAGGGTCAGCAATATAAAAATCCTGTTCGGTTTTGGATACAGCGTTCATCACGCTCTCCTTTCTAAAATAATGAGAAAAAAGTAACGTGAGCGCCGTTTTGAAGAATCCGAGCCTGGCTAAAATATTTCCGTATTTTTCAACTATAAAGCAGAAATGACGGAAGCATTTTGTTGCAACGCTCCTCGGACGTGCGGCAATATTACATGAAAAAAGGCAACTTGTTAAATATTCGTGGTCACTTCGATCAGCATCGACAATAAAAACAGTTTCAGTTACCAAGAGGTGAACCGACTATCAACCCATTTTGTCTTGCAAAATCCGATGCTTGCATTTTCTCTCCCGACTCAAGCTGAATCTGGAAAATCCGGATTTCACCACCCTGCCCCTCGACAAAAAAGCTCTCATCATCCACTTCAACAATCGATCCCGGCCTTCCACGGACGCTGGCAGCCGCGGCATGAAGATGTTTCCTTGCATCCAGAACAATAAATTTCAGGCCGTTTACCGTACTCCATGCACCTGGCTTCGGATTGCATCCCCTGATGAGGTTATAAACCTGATTGACATGATTATTCCAGTTAATCCGCGCGTCTATGGTACGGAACCATCCTTCATAACTGGCCGCAGCATTATCCTGTTCCTTTTCTTCATAATCGCCCAAAGCAATACGGTCTGCCGTTTCCAGCAGAGCTTCAATACCCAAAGGAAACAAACGCTGATGATACAAGGCACCCAATGTCTCATCCTGATGAATGGGAACCCTTTTTTGCAGCAAAATCGGCCCTTCATCCATTCCATCGGTAGGGCGAAAGACAGTAATGCCCGTTTCCTCTTCGCCACACACAATCGCCCAGTTAATGGCACTCGGGCCCCGATATTTCGGTAACAGTGAAGGATGGAACTGGATAGTGCCGTATATTGGAATTTTTGCAAATTCTTCCGGTACGAACTGAAGCACGTAAGCCATAACAGCCATATCGGACTTCAAATCAGCAATAGCCGATAGAGCTTCGGGGCTTCTCAGATCGTCAAACTGGTATAAGGGAATACCCTTGTCCAATGCAAAGAGCTTCAGGGTATCCGGTTCAGCCCCTTTTTTATCAGGTGCGACGAATACACCGACAATTTCATGCCCACGAGACTGAAAAGCTTCAAGAGCCGCTTTTCCGAATCTACGTTGCCCGACAATGACAATTCGCATGGAAAACCCCTTATGCATAAAAAAAGATGGGTGGACAAGCCACCCATCCTGCAGAAAGTTTAATGAATCACTTCATTAAAACAATACCACCAATTATTTCGCTTTTTTCGGTGGCAGGGAGAAAGCACCGCCTTCTCTCAGTTCCGCGATTTTCGCTTCAGACATGCCGCAAACATCTCTCAGCACTTCTTCAGTGTGTTCGCCCAGCATTGGAGCTGGAGTGATCTTGTCGACGTTACCGTCAGACAGTTTCACTGGCATACCGACTGTGTAGTAGTCTCCCTGTGGGTGACCTTCTACCTTGACGATCATTTCACGGTGCAGTACGTGTGGATCGTGCATCAGTTCTTCTGTCGACAGAACAGGGCCACATGGGATGTTCTTTTCGTTACAGAAGGCTGTGAATTCGGCCTTGGTGTAGTTCTTGGCTACGTCTGCAATCATTTTCCACACTTCACCCTGGTTTTTACGACGTTCTGCCAGCGTAGCAAAGCGTTCGTCTGTTACCAGCGCTTCGTCTCCGATTGCTCTTGCGACGATTGGCCAGTTGGCTTCCTGAATAACCAGATAGCAGTAGTCATTGGTACCGAATGGTTTACATGGAATACAGTTACCCAGCTGGCCACCACCGGAGTCGTTACCGGCACGTGGAACAGCGGTCAGACCCAGGGTTGGACGGCTGTATTCTGGCAGCGCGCCTTTTCCACCCATCAGACGACCCTGGTCACGGAATTTGACGCGGCACAGGTTCATGACGGATTCTTGCATGGCGGCTTCTACCTGCTGGCCTACGTTGCCATTGTGGGTTCTGTGGTACAGGGCTGCGCAGATACCGATTGCCAAATGCAGACCGGTACCGGTGTCACCAATCTGGGCACCGGTGATGGTCGGTGCATTTTCAGGGAAACCGGTTGTGGACATGGAGCCACCCATTGCCTGGGCGATTGGTTCGTAGGCTTTGTAGTCACTGTATGGACCGGATGAACCGAAGCCTTTGATGGTGGCATAGATGATGGATGGGTTGATTTCATGGATTTTTTCCCAGGAATATCCGAATCTTTCCAGAACGCCCGGTCCAAAGTTTTCCATGATGACGTCGCATTCTTTCAGCAGGGCTTCGAATACTTCACAGCCTGCCTTGCTCTTCATGTTGGCAATGATGGAACGCTTGTTGCTGTTCAGCATGGTAAAGTACAAGCTGTCTTTTTCCGGATCATGACGCAATTGCTTACGTGTGATGTCGCCGGTCGGGTTTTCGAATTTGATAACGTCTGCACCCATCCATGCCAGCAGCTGCGATGAGGTTGGACCTGCCTGTACGTGGGTCATGTCCAGGATTTTTACTCCGGATAATGCTTTGCTACCCATATTT
>JAHYZB010000012.1 GCA_019424645.1 Oxalobacter formigenes | reverse complement strand
ATGTTCCCAACGCAACAATGCCTCGAACCCGACATTCACACCGTAGTTCAGCGACATGATCGGCTGATATTGCAAGGTAAACTGGTTACGCTCCAGAGCACGGCGCAATGCGCTGTCCAGTTCCAGCATTCTGGACGATTTCGCCTGCATTTCTGCAGTAAAGAAACAGTAATTGTTACGTCCGCTCTGCTTGGTCCGGTACATGGCCGTATCGGCACTACAGGACAATGTTTCGAAATCCGCCCCATCGGTCGGGTACATGGCAATCCCGATAGAAGCGGTCAGATTCAGCTCATGAGGTTCGATATGATAGGGTTCAGCTGCAATTGCCAGCAGTTTTTCTGCAATACTGGTGGCACCACCGGTATCGGTGTTGGGCAGGACCAGAACGAATTCATCACCACCCTGCCTTGAAATCGTATCCTGCTCGCGAACAAGCCCCTTCAGTCTGGTGGCAAACTGTTTTAACAATTCATCCCCGATATTGTGGCCAAGCGAATCGTTGACGTTCTTGAAACCGTCCAGATCGAGGAACATCAGCGCCAGCGGCTCATTGCGACGCTGTGCCAGACTCAGGGCCAGATTGCTTCTGTCACGCAATGAGGCACGGTTTGGCAAACCGGTCAGGGCATCGAAATGGGCAAGCCACTGGACCTGCTCTTCCGTTTTTCTACGTTCGGTCATATCCACGAAGAGTCCGGTGTAATGCGTGAGTTTTCCATAGGCATCACGCATGCACTGAATGGAAAGCCATTGGGGATACAGGGTGCCATCTTTGCGCTTGTTCCATAATTCTCCCTGCCAGGAACAATTTTTTGTAATGGCATCCCACATGGCTCTGTAAAATTCTGCATCGTGTTTTCCTGACGCCAGAAATCGCGGATTTTTACCAAGCACTTCTTCTTCCGAATATCCCGTAATCTTGGTAAAGGCCTTGTTGACCATGACAATATTGCAATTATTGTCGAGGAGGATCAGGCCTTCATTACTTTGGGTAAAAACCTGAGCCGACAGCTGAAGCTGTTCCTTCCGCTCAAAATTATCCAGAGCGAAATCGATACTGATCACCAGTTCATTCAGCAGCTTTTGCGCTGCGATGTCAAAGGCATAAGGTTCGCTGGCATTCAGATTCATGACACCGATGATCTGGCCGTTTTTATGAAGAGGCAACGCCGCCATGGCATGGATATTGTGCTTTTGCGCAACTTGTCTCCACGACGGGGAATTGCGCACGATCTCGCAGATGGGATCATTTTCGTAATCCTGTACCCAGATCGGTTTATCTTCGGCAAAGGCTTTCCTGACAATGCCCTGCGTCATGGTTTTATCGGTTTCCCGGATAATGTCGAGCGTCTTGGTGATCAGTGCATGTGACGCTCCCTCGGATGCAACAGGATAAACCTTGTTCTCTTCATTGATCAGCCCGATCCAGGCGACATCCATCGCACCGTATTGGGTAACTATTTTACAGACCTGTTTGAACAACTCGTCCTGTGTAGCACACCTTGCCACTGCCTGATTACAATAACCCAGAACGGCGTAAAGCTGGTTCAAACGCCTGATTTCTGCTTCAGCCACTTTACTCTCGACATAAAGATGGCGAAGATCGTGTTCGGCCTTGGCCCGGATACTTTCACGATGGAAATTATCCAGTGCGAAATCAATATCATTCGCGACTTCGACGAGCAGATCCTGTGCCGTCGGGTCGAACGCATTCAGTTTTTCGGAAGCCAGCAGGAGAACGCCGATAATCTTTCCGCTCTTGTGTAATGGCAGGGACGCGACTGATTGAACGGAATGCTCGGAAGAACGATCATGCCATGGTGAACAAAGTGGATCATGCTGAAAATTCTGGTTCCAGCAGGGCTTGCCGGTTCGCACCGAGTTACCAACCGTTCCATGGCCATTCGGACTATTTTCATCCACCGATACGACAATTTCTTCTAAAAACATGACGCCTTCGCCATATTTTGCAGCGGTTCTGACCAGACCGGTTGCATGGTCGATCAGTCCGATCCATGCCATTTTGACATTACTGTGATGAACGACGATATTGCAAATATTGTCGAAAAGCTCCTGCTCGCCCTTGCTACGTGAAATGGCGTAGGAACAATGACTACGAATCGTATTGAGTTCGGAAAGGCGCGAAACCTGTTTTTCACTTTGCCGGTGTTCCGTCACGTCTTCTAGCGTGACGACAAAATAGTTCAGCATCTTGTTTTTGTTACGGACACAGCGCATGTGGATATCCACCAGCGCGATATCGCCATTCTTTCGAAGCAGCGCCCGTTCGATATGCAATTCATCCGTTGCGCCGTTTTTCAGCTCATCGAGCAAAGCCGTATTCTCTTCGATACCGGGATGGTCCAGAACGTCCTGCCAGCTTTTCAGGGTCATTTCTTCCCGCGTGTATCCGAGGATATCGCACAGCTTGTCGTTACACTGCAGCCAGCTGTCCATTTTCGCAGACAGTATTCCCATTCCGAGAAACGGTGTGGTAACGACATTTTTCTGCAACTCTTCTTCTTTCATTCTGATAGCGGATTGCGCTGATTTCAGGCGCATACGCCATAACAGAAGCAAAGCAAGTCCCAGAACAAGAACAGCGAAGAAAATTATCACAGCGACACCGAAAGCGGAACTTTGAAGGGATTGAATGGCTTTATTGTAATCATATTTTAATATTAACTTCCAGTCTGTATTGTCTATGTTATTCCAGCTTGCAAATACCTTCAGATTGTTATAATCCTGACCGATGCCCTGTCCGATGGATGGACTTTTCTGCATCTGGTAAAAGATATCGCTGTTTTTGACCGTCGTATGGACGACCTTGGTCAGGTTTTCGCTGCCGTGTCCGAGGACCATAGTGGCAACATGATCGCCATCGTCACGCAAAAGAACCACTTCCTTGCCCGGGTGCGAAGCGATCCACGGACTGAAATAGCGGGAAAGATATTCTTCCGGATCGAAATAGACGAGTACCGCCCCTATCACCTCATGCATCCTGTTTGCCAGAATAAAAGGGATCACCAGCTGAAACCGTGAATTGCCCTGCGAATACAGGACAGGTTTGACCGATTTCGGCTCCGGGCTTTGCATGAGTGAAACGAGCATTTGCTGATACCGGTTTTCCAGTTTCAGATTCTCGCCGACCGCCATCAATTCCTTGCCATCCGGATCGAGAAGCTTGACGGACTGGTATTGCTGGGCATTTTTAAGGGTTTCCAGAAAAGAGCGCACATCGTTTTTTGCGGCCACATTTCCAGCATAACGCCACTTTTCAAAATTCTGTCTCAACAGGGGACTGTTCAGGACAGTTGTCCCCATATCCCTCTGTTCGGCAAGCCAGTTTTCAATATTTTTCGACTGGGATTTCACCGTCGCCTGCATATTGGAAAGTGTTTCCCTTTCCAGATGGTTGCTGTACAACTTGGGAATACCGAAACTGATGGCAGGAATGATGAAAAGGATTCCCAGAAAAATCCAGACAAGGCGAAAATCGGTGGCTTTTTGCTTGAGATAACGTTTTTTTTCGACAATCGAAGTGTGTGACTCGTCCAGTAGCCACAAAAAGAGAAAAAGAAAAACACTGGTAATGGCCGCCAGCAAAAGATGGGCTTTCATGGCAAACTCGTTCAACACTCCGTTATTTTCGGGGCTGTGGTACATGAAAAAGTCTGCATAGATCACATATAAAATGATCAATACGGCATATGAAGCAATGATAATCCGGCGGTTTTTGACAGAAATTTCGGAAGAACCGTTGTGCTCGATCAGAAAATTCAGGAGTAACGATGCCAACACCACAAAAAGAAGATCGACCAGTCCGAACAGATGATATTGGAGTTGCGTTTCTTCAGGAATAAAAGAAAGCATGTAAATGGCGGACAGAAAATACAGGGACGTGAAACCTGCATATAGCAGAGTGGCTTGGCCGATTTTCACAGATTTTCCAATCTGGTCCATTCTCACCCCTTCAATCGTGTTGACAGGCTTGATCATCACTTGCGCCCCGGAACAATTTTCGACACCTTCTGAAATGTTGCAAAATACTTAACTTAAGTTTCCACACGGAAACATTTTACACGTATTTATAATTTTGCACACAAAACATTTGAAAATTGCTGTGTTTGCCCTAAAACGTAATGAACACAATATGTTAGAGAGAAATATAAACGTTTGGAAACAAAAAATGAGCCACTTCCGTGGCTCTTAAACGACATTTCAAGTTAAATCGATAGGAAATCAGGGAATTTTGGTTTCTTTTTGCATATATTCACCCATGAATTCCTCCACTTTTTCGACAACCAGGGGCCGGGAAAGGTGATAGCCCTGGATTTCCGTACAGCCTTTCGAGTGCAAGAATTCAAGTTGCTCACGTGTTTCAACCCCTTCAGCAACAGTTCTCATGCCAAGACTGTTCGCCAGCGAGATTACGGCACTGACGATCGCCATATCTTCCGAATCGGCAGGAAGATCCCTGACGAAAGAACGGTCGATCTTGAGACTGTATACGTTGAAACGTTTCAGATACGTCAACGATGAATAACCCGTCCCGAAATCGTCGATGGAAATGCGGATACCGAGCTTGTGCAGTTCATCGATAACGGCAATGGCTGCAAGCGGGTTTTCCATGGCAACCCCTTCCGTCAACTCCAGTTGCAGGCATCCCGGTTCCACGCCGGCTTCTTCCAGAATGTTCATCACCAGTTCAGGCAGGCGCGGATGGCGGAACTGGACGGCAGACAGATTGACCGATACAGTGAAATCCCTGTATCCCTGATCCTGCCAGGTTTTCAATTGGGATACTGCCGTTCTCAATACCCATTCCCCGATTGGAATGATCTGGCCATTCGACTCGGCAATCGGAATGAATTCATCCGGCGGGATATTACCGAACTGCGGATGCTTCCATCTGATCAGGGCTTCAAAGCCAACGATCCTGTCGTTCACGAGAGAAAGCTGCGGTTGATAAACCAGACTGAACTGTTCTCTTTCCATCGCCCGTCGGAGAGCATTGTCGATCTGGAGGGTACGGGTCGACCTTGCCTGCATTTCCGTCGTGAAGAAGCAATAATCGTTGCGGCCGTTCTGCTTGGCACGGTACATGGCAGCATCAGCACTGCGCCATAGCGTATCGAAATCCATACCGTCGGTCGGGTAAATGGCGATACCGATCGAAACGGTCAGGTTGATTTCATGACGTTCCACATTATATTGCTGTGCAGCAATATTAAGGATCCGTTCAGCCAGATAAGCCGCACCGTCAGTATCGGTACCCGGAAGGACCAGTACGAATTCGTCACCACCCAGCCGTGAAATGGTGTCCTGATCCCGGACGGCATTCTTCAGTCTTTCAGAGAATTGCTTGAGCAGTTCGTCCCCTATACCATGTCCCAGTGAATCGTTGACGTTCTTGAAATTATCCAGATCAAGGAACATCAAGGCCAGCGGCTCATGGCGTCTGTATGCAAGACTGATGGCAAGATTGCTCCGGATATGCAACAGCGTCCTGTTCGGCAAACCGGTCAGCGGATCGAAATGAGCCAGCCACTGGACACGTTCTTCCGTTTCTTTTCTTTCGGTCAGGTCGGTAAAGGTACCGATATAATGCGTTACCTCATTCTGGGAGTCCCGCATGGTCTGAACCAGAAGCCATTCCGGGTAAATACTGCCGTTCTTGCGGCGGTTCCAGATTTCCCCCTGCCAGCGCCCTTCTTTTTCAATCGATTCCCACATGGCGGAATAGAAATCCCTGTCATGCTGGCCAGACGCGAGCATTCGCGGATTTTTGCCGAGCGCCTCTTCTTCACTATATCCCGTAATATGGGTGAACGCCCGGTTGATCATGACAATGTTGCTGCATGAATCCAGCAACATGATCGCTTCGCTGCTCTGCGAAAATACCTGGGCAGCCAGCTGAAGCTGTTCTTCCTTTTCGAAATGCTGCAACGCAAAATCGATATCTTCCATCAGTTCGAGCAACAGGCGCTGTGACGATTCCGTATAAGCATTCAGGTGGTTCGAATACAGGAAAATGGCACCGATAACATGGCCTTTTTTATGGATAGGCAAAATTGCTGAAGCCTGCCAGTTGAAATGGGCAATATGTTCCTTCCAGTGCTCCATCGACGGCTCGTTCATGAAATCCTGCATCCAGATTGGGCGGTTTTCGCGGATAACAAGACCTGCAGGCCCCTGCCCTGCCGGATCGTCCGGCAAGGTATTGATATAGAGGCCGTTCAGGTAATCACGATGTTCTCCGGCAGAAGCGACTGGAACGATATCCTGGGTCTTGCGGTCAACAAGGCCGACCCAAACCATATCCATCTGGCCGAATTCGACAATATCCGAACAAATCTGGCCGAACAGTTCTTCCTCGTTTCTGCAACGGATGATCGACTGGTTGCATTGCGACAAGGCAGCATACAACTGGTTCAGTCGCCGGATTTCGTCTTCCGCCTGCATACGTTCCATATACATGCGTTTGTAATTGTTTTCGCTCTCTTCCAGTTCAGCCTGTGTACGCTGGCGTATTTTTTCGCGTTCGAAATTTTCCAGCGCGAAATTGATGTCTCCTGACATTTCGACAAGCAGATTCTGGCTCTGTTCGTCGTAGGCATTGATGTCGGATGAGTAGACCTTCAGGATACCGATGGTCCTGCCTCCCTGATACAGGGGGAATGCGGCAATCGACCTGATTCGCATTTTTTTCAGCAGTTCCATCCATGGGTCCAGATGGGGATCGTCATTGACGTTCTGTATCCAGACAGGCTGGTTCTGACGAATGGCCAGTGCTGCCGGACCGTCTTTTTCCAGATTGTCGAACCCGGTAACGACCCGCATCTTTTTAAAAGGTTCGATCAAATCGAGTGAAACACCATGCGACGCCACCATATCGATCTTGTTCGATTCCTCATTGACCAGACCGACCCAGGCCATACTGAAGCGCCTGTCGCTGTAATGGACGATGCCATAACAGATCTGCTCGAACAGTTCCAGTTCAGTATGCGAATGAACGATAGCCTGATTACAGTGAGACAGCGCTGCATAAAGCTGGCTCAGACGAAAGACCTCGGCCTCCGCCCGTTTGCGCTCGGTGATGTCTTCGACGGTAACGACCAGATAGTCTGGCGTGCCGTCTTCTTTGGTGACCAGACGGAAATGGACCTCGGTGATGGCGTGATCACCGTTTTTGCGATGAAGGTTTTTTTCTTCGGAGAACTCATCGCTCTTTCCCTCTTTGAGCGCATTGATCCCTACCTGTTCTTCCGTGCAGGGAAGACCGGCCAGATCATGCCAGCCCATCCGTTCGAATTCATTTCGCGTATATCCGAAAATCTCGCACATCTTGTCGTTGAAATGGATCCATTTGTCCAATGAAACCGACAAGACGCCCATTCCGATGAACGGCAGTGTATAGAAGTTGTTAAGCAGCTGTTTTTCACGCAAATCCATCGCAACGGTTTGGGAACGCTGCATGACGTACCAGATGAAAAGCAGGATAATGCCGAAAATCATCAGAACCGTGACAATGGCAAAATTGAAAAAGAATGCCATATTCCGCATCGGGGCCATCAAGGTCTTGTAATCGATCTTGGTAATGGCATACCAGCTGGTTCCTTTTACCGGATACCATGCGGCAAGTGCGACATCGTTTTCAAGCGTTTTGCCTTTCATCATGCCCGGCATAGCGCCATTTTCTTCAATAGCGATACCAAGGCTGTTGCCGGTAATCAGATTCTTTTCGATCTCGAAATGCCCATCGTCTTTGGACTGCGACAGACGGAACAGGTAATAATCCTTCCCGCTTTTTTCAACCAGTAGCGTACGACGGTCTGTCGTTGTCGTGGTCCAGTGATTCAGATAAGCGGAAAGATAGGCTTCAGCGTCAAGCTCGACATAAACGCTGCCAAGATACTGTCGATTATCTGGACTGTACAGGGGGACGATGAAATCGTGCCGTTTTTTGTCCTGCAAACTCAACTGTTCGTATGACTTGTTTCTGGCTTTTCCGATCCCATTGAGAACGGAAATCATGTTTTCCGGCTTTTTGCCGACAGACATCAGAATCCTGTCGTCTGCATTGAACAGGATCATGGTCTGATACTGCTGTGCCACCATCAGCGATTCCAGCCTGCCCTCGATCGCATCGCGGACAAACTTGCTGCCCCCTCCCTGTTCCACTTTCCGGACATCCTGCAGGAATCCGCCACTTTGCAGGGTCGATGCAGTGGAATGTTCCCGTTCGGAAAGCCAGCCGTCCAGTTGGGATGCACGGATCCTGGCGGTGATTTCAAGGTCTGCATAGGAAGATTTTTCGATTTGCGGCGCCATCAATTCAATGACGACATAGCTTGTAATCGGAACGGCGACCGTAACGGCAAGAAACGCCAGCATGATCCTGTATGGGCTTGATCTGAACGTAAACCTCTGGTTGCCGTTTTTGTTCAGGTCCACCCAGTTTTGCACGGAGCACAAAAACAGGAAAATACACGATGAAATGAATCCGAAGAGAATAATGACCGAAAGGAAAATAAAATGTACCTGGAGTTCATAATCGTCAATGGCAAAATGGGCGAAGATACGAACAAACGCCATCCAGACCAGACATAGCAATGCATGCGCACAAGCCAGTGAAAACGGTGTCAGGCGATGATTGCTGATACTGGGCAGTATCGTCACTTTTTTCAGAAGCCAATACAGGAAAAAACTGCCAAGTGCAATGAATACGAGCCGGTTTACCAGCAGAGTAACAAGATAGGGGTCCTGTTGCTCATTGATAAAATTCTTCAGGAAAAGCGTAAAAAATATCCACGCAAGTCCAAAGAGAAAATAGTAGAAAGTAACGCGAATGGGGCCGTAGTGGCCATTGGATGAATCCCGTAACAATTTCGATAAATTGGTCATTATCTTTCAGGCAAGCAGGATCGGGAACGGGTATGGCTGATAAATTATTAGAGAATTATTACCTCAAGGAAATATATTATCACATGCTCCAATTTTTTTTGCAGGAGTATTTGATTTTTCATGTAAAAAAGGGATTTTAAAAAAGTCCAATAAAATTAACGGACTGGGCGGCATTTTGAATATTTTGGGTCAAGCTTTGTTTTTTTGCCGCCACAAGACAAGGAACAGCACAACATATTTAATCGGGCTTTTGTTCCTCTGTCTGCATTTCCTCACCACCGGAGAGAAGATCGACACCGAGAAGTTCCTGTGCATGTTCCTCAGGAAGGGCTTCAACCTTTTTCAGCTTGCGGGACATCTGGCGCGTTCGCAACTGTGCGTCGTCGATGTTTTTGGCCGCTCTTTCAAGCACCTTTTTGGTGGCATCCAGAACATTACCGAACTTGGCAAATTCGGTTTTGACCGCGCCAAGGATTTGCCAGACTTCGGAAGAGCGTTTTTCCAGTGCCAGCGTCCTGAATCCCATTTGCAGGCTGTTGAGCAATGCCGATAAAGTC
>JAHYZB010000011.1 GCA_019424645.1 Oxalobacter formigenes | reverse complement strand
TGCGACAACGGATATGAACGGCAAGACCCAGACGGTCGGGGCATTGGGTGGTGCGGGCAGTCTGGCAATGAATAATGGCACGCTGGGTATTGCCAATGGCGGGGACTTCGGCGGTGCTATTACCGGAAGCGCAGGTACAGTCGACCTGACGGATGGCACTCTGACGCTGACAGGGGAAAATACCTTTACGGGCACGACAACAGTCGCGTCAGGAAGCTTGCAGATCGGGAATGGCGGTACGACGGGCAGTTATGCAGGTAGCATCGCCAATGAAGGTTCGGTCATTTTCAACCGGAGTGACGATATTGCTTACGGCGGCGTGGTCAGTGGCAGCGGGAATCTTGTGAAGGACGGGGACGGGACGCTGACGTTGACCGGAGTCAACAGTTATACGGGCGGGACGGAAGTGAATTCCGGCACACTCCAGGTCGGGGATGGCGGCACGAGCGGGATCATTATCGGCGACATTGCGAATGCAGGTGAAGTCGTTTTCAACCGGAGCGACGATATCGCTTTTGGTGGCGTCATCAGCGGTAACGGAAGCATGAGCAAGGAGGGCAATGGCATCCTGACGCTGACGGGCGACCATACTTATACCGGTACGACATCGGTTGATGCGGGAACGCTTCAGATCGGCAATGGCGGGACGACCGGCAGTATCGCAGGTGATATCGCCAATGCGGGCAGCGTGGTTTTCAACAGGAGTGACGATCTTGTCTATGGTGGCGTGATCAGCGGAACGGGACAGGTGGAACAGGCCGGTAACGGTACGCTTACCCTGACCGGAAACAATACGTATGACGGCGGTACGCAGATCATTGACGGGACGCTGCGTTTGACAGGGGCGGGAACGCCCGGCAGCGGAACGGTCAATATTGCGTCGCAGGGAACCCTGCTGGTCGATAGTCCGAACGGGAATGCCTATACGTTCAATAACCGGCTGGAAGGCGAGGGGCAATTGCAGGTTGCGATGGGTTCTGAAACGGATACGTTCGATTTCGTTTCCAGCGCAGGCAGCAGTTTCACCGGCAAGATGAATTTCGACAAAGGGAGCATGACGCTGGGCGACGCGAACACGGCCGCCCTGTCGCAGGCGACGCTCGATCTGGGCGAGAACGCGACGGTTACGATGGATGGTGACCGGACGATCGGCAACCTGACCTTCGGTGGCGGCCAGTTGAATACCACGCTCAAAAACGGTACGAACGTCGATGTATTGACGGTCGGCTATCTGGATGTGAATGCGGATGATTCTCCAGCGGTACCGGGAACGGTGAATTATGTGGGGGACACCCTGAATCCGGAACCGGACAGAAGCGGCAATCTTTTGCTCCAGGGGGATATCAACGCGAATAACAGTATTGCCATTGTCAGGGCGGATTCGGTCAGTTCCGTGGGAACCCAGCTGGAACTCCTGATGGATGGTGTCGCCCCGCAGGACAAGACCGTCGTGACTACAGACGGTTTCGGAAACGATGACTTGCGCGCGACTTACGGATACATGGCCGTTATTACGGACAAGAAGGCCGACAATATGACGGGGCTGTTCGGCGGTTATGTCCTGAAGACGCTGGAAAGCCAGACGAACGCGATACTGGATTCGACGACGGCGCCTGACGCAAACTTCGGTGCGAAACTGACCGGGGTGGGCAATTTCGAGTTCCGGGCGAACGACAACAGCATTACCCTGTTGAATGCAGCCAACGATTACAGCGGCCAGACAACGGCAGCGAGCGGGACGCTGAATATGGGGACGAACAACGTGTTTGGCCAGACCAGTGCGCTGAACATCAAGAGCAGTGCGGCGGTCAATATGAACGGCCATACGCAGACAGTCGGCGAACTGAACGGAGAGGCCGGATCGACGCTCAATCTCGGCGGAGGAGCATTGACGGTGACGGCAGGCGGAAACAGTAACGGCATCCTTTCCGGAGCGGGTAACCTGCATCTGGCCGGTGGCACACTGGCAATTTCCAACGCCAATGAAAACCTTTCTGCTGCTGTGGATATCCAGAGCGGGGCAAGCGCCCAACTGTTGTCGACCAAAGGGCTGGGGTCGGGAGACATCAGTCTGGCAGGACAGCTTCAGTTTTCCGGTGCGCAGGGGACGCTGGCAAACCGGTTGAATGGAGCAGGAGCGGTGACACTTGCCGATGGCAGCAATATGAATTTGTCCGCAGACAATTCTGCTTTCTCGGGCAGTGTCAATATCGGGTCGGGTACGACGCTGTCCGCTTCTGCGGGTTCCCAGCTGGGAACGGCGAGCCTCGCCAATAACGGCAATCTGGTACTTCACAGTGATGGCGACTGGACATTCACGAATGCCATGAGCGGCTCGGGCAAACTGGTCAAGGAAGGCGATGGCATTATCCGCGTCAGTTCCGAATATGCCCATAGCGGTGGCACTGAAATCACGCACGGTTCGCTCATCATGGACAATCCGGCAAGTGCGCTTTCGGGAAGCGGTGACGTCAGGATTGCCGAAGGGGCAACACTGGCCGGTTACGGTTCGATCGGCGGCAGCGTCTTCAACTTCGGAACACTGGCGGTCGGAAACGGGTCGGAATTGCTGAGAAGTGCCACAACGGGGACATTGACAATTGCCGGTGGCCTGACCAATAGCGGGGCGATCCACCTCGGCGGTGCGGATGTGGGGAACGTCCTCAGGGTACAGGGCAATTTTGCCGGAGGGGGCACGCTGATGCTCAATACGGTTTTAGGCGACGATACATCGGCAACAGACAAGCTGATTGTCGAAGGCAATACGTCCGGTACGACCGCTGTTCTGGTGAACAACAAGGGAGGCCTTGGAGCCGATACACATAACGGTATCCAGATCGTTCAGGTCGACGGCGCATCTGACGGGAATTTCTATCTGGGCAGCCGCGTGGTTCAGGGGGCGTACGATTACCGCCTTTACAAGGGCAGTGTCGACGGTCCGGATGACGGGGACTGGTACCTGCGTTCCACCCGCAACGATCCGGCTCCTGTGATCCGTCCGGAAATCGGGGCGTATCTGGCCAACCGCGATGCCGCACAGACCATGTTCCGTCATACGCTGCACGACCGGATGGGGGAAAGCGCTTTCTCTGAAGGCAAGGTTGCCAGCAAAAACGCGCCGGCGTTCTGGAGCTATGTGGAAGCCGGTTACGGCACGGGCCGTGCGGCAGGCCAGATTGACCAGCGGCGGTGGAGTAACAAGGTTCAGATCGGTGGCGATTTTTACCGGAGTGCGGAAGACGTCAATAACTGGCGTGTCGGTGCGATGGCCGGTTATGGGACGCTTCGAAGCCGGAGCCTGACGGAAGGTCAGGCTTACCGGGCAGACAGTGATTTGACGGGTTATAACGCGGGGCTGTATGCCACCTGGTTCGCTGATGGCAAGGCGGGAGCGGACGGTCCTTATGTAGATGGCTGGATACAGCATGGCTGGTTCAAGAACAAGGTGAAAGGCGACGAGCTGACCGAACAGCGGTACAACAGCCGGGCATGGAGTGGATCGGTCGAAGGTGGCTGGACGTTCAACGCCTGGTCGACCCGTGATTACCGTTTCTATGTCCAGCCTCAGGTGCAGGTCATTTATACCCGTTATCACGGTAATGACGTCGTTGAAAATAACGGGACGGTCATTGAAAACAGCCACAAAGACGGGATATCGACCCGTCTGGGCGCGCGTTTCTTCGGAAACGGTACCGGTGCTGGCAGTCGCTGGCAGCCGTATGCCGAGCTGAACTGGTTGCATAACAATAAAGCGTCGACTATCCGTATCGAGAATGAAAGTTTTGATTCGGCCTTGCCGGAGAACGTCGCCGAACTGAAAGCCGGGTTTGAGGTCGTGTTGAATAAAAATACAAATGCCTGGGCGCAGGTTCGCATGCAGAAAGGGGAAGACAATTTCAAGAGCGTCGGTGGTCTGGCTGGCATTAAGGTAAGCTGGTAAGTCAAAACCGTTTGCCTGTAAACGATTGTGAAAGATTTAAGCTGACCGAAGTTTTTTTGCACGCTATTATTTCACTGACGCCCATATTGCGTCCAATATTGAAACTTTCAAGACCTCTCTTCTGTGAAGAGGGGTTTTTTTTATGGAGAAAAGAAAGA
>JAHYZB010000103.1:4562-16764 GCA_019424645.1 Oxalobacter formigenes | reverse complement strand
AAACACAAGCAGAACAACAACAACCCGGTAAAAACCCTCTCTCTTTCAACCCCACAAACAGACCATATAAAGCCCATTATATTGACAAATAGTCCTTATATGGTTTACAATCATGGCTAAAGAAGGGGCCATTTAAAAAAACAACGGAGCAGACCGGATCAGGCTTCCCGAAAAATAAAAACAACACGGCCGGGCATAAACGCCAGATCGCGCCCTTTTGCCCTGAAGCCGGAAAAAGAAAGTGGAGGTGAAGTATGGAAGGCACAATCGATATGGGCTACGGGGACAATACCAACCCGTGGGATATCCTTAAAACCGGATGGAAAAACCTGACGGGAAACGATAAAAAAAGCGATCCGGCTTTTCCGGCACCGGCAGCCATAGCGGCCACAGCAGGCAATCCTTACGCCGATCCCTACACCCGAAACCGCGCCATTTCAGACGCCATTGACTCGGGTCGCCGACGATCTGCGCGCCCGGCCACCCCATTTGCGGCAAACCTGACGCCATCCCGTACAGAAAACAGCCAACCCGTATACAAAACCGAAGTCATGAGCATCATCCACGATGCCGCCCTGAAAAACCTGCCCCTGATTGCCTCCAACCCGTACAAGGACATCCCCTTTTACAAAAACAATCCCGTCATCGACCAGTGGTACCGGAAAATCAATACCAGCCCACGCCATCAGGCACAGGCCAGCACCGGAGTCGACACAGAGCGCTATCGTAGCGGACTGGAAGGTACCATCGCAGGCGAACCCTATGCACGCAGGGCGTATGCCCTACCTGAACGCAAGCCGGCTCCGGCCGTCCTTCAGGGCGAAACCGAAATCGACGCACAGGCCTATACACCGGCCATCGACAAACTGCGTCCATTTGCAGCCATCAAAAACCTGATCGACCCCGAACAACTGAAACAAACCGAAGAAGCCATCGGCCGTTTCTTGAACAGCGCACAGGCAGAGACAAACGAAAAATCCATCAACACAGGCATAACAACCGACGGAGGCCAGCATGTCGATCTTCCAGCCAACCGAAATCCAGATACCGGAATTTACACCCCATCCGGCCCAGCCGGTCAGAAAACGGCAGCCATTGCCGGTACGGGCGAGCTCCCACTTATCCAGAGCGAGACCGAGCAGGCGGCACAGACCGGAACCGACCTGTACGAGGGCATCAAAACGGCCATCCCCGACCTAGGCGTCGGCGCCGTCGTCGCCGGTGGCAAAGTTGTCAAAGACCTTGTCGATCTCGGCAGTGCCCTGACCGGGAGCGAAGACATGAAAGACTTCGGCAAGCACATCCGGAAAAATTCCGAAAAATTCATCGAAAACAGTGGATCGGAAACATTGAACCGCCAGCGCAAGGCCATTTCCAAAACCATGAAAGACCCGAATGCCAGCGGAGCCGACCTTGCCCAGGCCTTCATTGAAAACCCCTACGGCACCCTTTTCAACGCCGGAACCGAAATGGCTGGCGTCGCCCTGCCAGCGGGCGGAGCCAAACTCGCCCAGAAAGGCATCCAGCTGGGTATGAAAGCTGCCCCCAAAATAGCCCAATGGGGTGCCAAAGCACTCCCCTACGTCCCCCACGCCATCCAGACCCTGCAAGGAGTCGGCGACAGTCTGAACAAAAGCGAGGGAGAATCCGCAGGCAATCGTGCCTTGAAAGCTTTTGGCGCAGGCGCCATCACGGCCGCAGGAAGCCTTGCCTCCAGTGGCGGCATCGCTGGCGAAGTCGGCAAGCGTCTCACCAACCAGATCACCAATGGCACTGTCAGAACCGCCACCGATATGGGTGCCGCTGTCGCAAAACAGGCACTTTTGGGGGCAACCCAGAATGCAGCGGGTCACGTCAGTGACAAGGCGGTTGAAGGGAAATTGCCAGACGTCAATGAACTCGGCAAACTCGCTGTGAAGGGGGCTGTCGATGGGTCGATTGCCGGTGCAACCCTGCATCATGCTGTCGTGCCTACCGAGGGCAAGGCGGCAAGGCAGATTGAAGCGGCCGGGAATGGGAACAAGAATGCGCATACGATGAAAAAGCACGGGGCGAGGACAACTCGGGAAGAGCAAGAGAAAAGGGCGAACACCGGACAGGCTCCGGATGGCAGTAGAGACAAGAAGCTAAGAAACGCATCAAAATGGCTCAGAAACGTGGACACAGCTGATGGAATTGCGGTAGCGAAACGACGGTGGGAGGAAAATAAACTCTCAAATCCCGATAAAGAAATAGATATTACTGTTATATTTGATAAACCCATAGGTGAAGGTTACTTGAAAGGCACTGATAATTTAATCAAGACCAACAAAGCCGTATTTCGTTTTAATAAAAATGGTGATCTGATAACCAGTTATCCTAGAATAATGGATTGAAACCATTTAGATGTAGAATAATTTCATGAGCAGTCTATTTGAAAACTTCATATCTTTTTTTAGAAAAAAAGAAATGCAGCCACCAAAAATAAAGGTGTGTTGGCACTTTTTATCTGAAATGCTGGGTTCATTTCTTCTTCTGACCAATGAAGAAGAAGATGAATTAAGTAAACTGGATGATCATGATCCAAAAGTATTACGCGCAATCATCCAGGAATATGTCGTTCCTCACTATCGTTATTTCCCCGTGGAAAATCAGGAAAAAATCAAAAATACTCTGACGTATTATTTGGCAACTGATAGCAAAAAACTGGAATGGGTATTCCCTTCTCATTATGTCCCATTACTTGACGGAGATTACGGAAAACTTTTCTATTCTCTTGTCTGGCAGGAGCTCTATGGAACTGATGGTCCTGATCCAATCAATCCTGATGACTATGAGGAGGATTGTAGCCTTCAGTTTGTAAATTCTCTTCTTTATAGCAGTTCACTGGAAAAAAAATATAATCCAACAGGACAAATTCCTTCAGTAAGCAATATATCCGAACGTTTGAAAAAAAATCCATAAAGTCCTTCACCAATTTGTTTCATTTATTCATTCAGTAACACATCACGGAAAACGCCATCAAGATGGCCATGCTGTTCATCGTTCAACTATTGTCCCGTAAAAACAGAAATCATGCCAAATAATTGAAGCGGCCGGGAATGAGAACGAGAATGCGCATACCATTCCCAAGCACGGGGCGAGGACAACTCGGGAAGAGCAAGAGAAAAGGGCGAACACCGGACAGGCTCCGGATGGCAGTCAGGACAGCCGATTGAGTGACGCATCCCGCTGGCTGAAGAATGTGGATACGGCGGATGGGATTGCTGTTGCCAAAAGAAGATGGGAAGAAGAACGACGTTTAAATCCACACAAAAAAGCTGGACAAATTATAATTGAATTTGATAAACCTGTTGGTGAGGGTTATTTAAGAGGAACCGATACTTTAATCAAAAGTAATGAGGCCGTTTTCAGATTTAATGAAAAAGGTGATTTAATAACGTCATATCCACTCTTACCCAAAAATAGGGAAAAATGAATTTTTTGAAAAAATGGTTCCATTTTGCGAACGAAGATCCTGACAAAAAGAAGGTATGTTGGCTTCTTTTAGGAGAAATACTGAATGAGTTGCTTTTTTTATCTGAAGAAGAAACGAATCAAATAGCTGATTTAGATGATACTGACCCAAAAGTCTTACAAGAAATCATAAGAGAATTTATTGTTCCCAATTATCGCTACTATTCTAACAAAAATCAGGAAAGGATTAAAAATAGTCTTGCCTATTACCTGATAGCGGAGAGTGAAACATTAAATAGAATCTTTCCATCACACTATGTTCCTATTGATTCTGATTCAGGAAAATTATTTTATACACTTGTCTGGAAAGAGTTATATGGAGAAGACCATCCTGATCTGATTAATCCAGATGATTATGAAGAAGATTGTAGTGCTGAATATGTAAATTCAGTTATTCAAAATAGTGAATTATACAAAAAATATAATCCAAATGACGAAAGACCTTCCGTTGCCAACGTCATCGCTCGATTGAAACAAAATCCTTAATGTTCTTTCTTCAATTTTGATATACAGCGCTATCAAAAAACGCTAAACCATCAATTGTCGTGCCCTACATCCCCCACGCCATCCAGACCCTGCAAGGGGTTGGTGACAGTCTGAACAAAAGCGAGGGAGAATCCGCAGGCAATCGTGCCTTGAAAGCTTTTGGCGCAGGCGCCATCACGGCCGCAGGAAGCCTTGCCTCCAGTGGCGGCATCGCTGGCGAAGTCGGCAAGCGTCTCACCAACCAGATCACCAATGGCACTGTCAGAACCGCCACCGATATGGGTGCCGCTGTCGCAAAACAGGCACTTTTGGGGGCAACCCAGAATGCAGCGGGTCACGTCAGTGACAAGGCGGTTGAAGGGAAATTGCCAGACGTCAATGAACCGGGCAAACCAGCCTGAGCCCTGCTGAAAACCCTTTTCCTTACATTCAGAAAAACTGCCGCAACAGGGCGGCTGACGCGATGCTGATCACGATCGCGGGAAGGAAGCGCAATTTGATGGAAGCGACCAGCGTAATGCCCAGCGCCGCCAGATCGACCGGATCGGTCGATGCGAAATAAGGGGCAATGACGGAGATCAGCACACAACCCGGAACAGCTTCGAGAATAACCCGCAGCCGCGGCGACAGTGTCCGGTTTCTCAGAGCCAGATACCCGATAATCCGTGTCAGGTAAGTCACGCCGCACATCAGCGCAATAGTGACCACGAAAGCCGTATCGATCATGACGCCTCCGACAGAACCAGCGCCGCTATCACGCCCGCCAGTGCCCCGGCCGGGACGTACCAGGCACCCGGAACGTAAATGTATGTCAGCAATGCCACCACGAGGCTGACTGCCCATGGCAGCGACGAGCGGACATTTTTCCACATGCCCTTCAACAGCACGAAGAACACGGCCGGAAACGCCATATCAAAGCCGAAATCTCTCACGTCACCGATCAAGGGGCCGACCACCGCCCCGAGCGTCGTGAACGACACCCATGTGATATACAGTGCCAGCGCCGCACCTATATAAAACGGAAAGGAAAAACCGGCGATTTTTCCGTCTTCCCGCTTGCGGACTGCATCTGCGAGGGCAATCGCCCAGCTCTCGTCACACATGAAAAACAGGGCGGGCAATACCTTTCGTTTGGGAAGATGGCTGACGAGCGGCGCTAAAACGGCACTCATCAGGATATGGCGGCTGTTGACCAGCAAGGTTACGGCCACGATCAGGAAAATGTGCGGCGGCCATGTCCACAGTTCCATCACGGCGTATTCGGCACCCCCGGCAAAACTGAACCCCGTCAGCATGGGAACCCCAAGCACAGGAAACCCCTTCTGCTGCGCCTGCGCGCCCAGCACCAGCCCGAACGGGATAAAGCCGATCATCATCGGTATGGAGGCGATAATCCCCCTTTTCACTTCTCCCCAGCCGGATAAGCCGGGTTCCGGTTCACAAGCCTCAGGGTGTGCGGCCTGACCGGGAATGGTTTCAAAAGACATAAGCTGGCGTATAGTGAACCGGTTTCCTGTCGGTAACTGCCGGAACCGGTGAAAAATATTTCATTCTAGCCACATTTGCGCCGGTTTGACAATCCGCAGGACAAAGCCAGTCCTGTGACATCGCATGTAAAGCCGGGTTTGACAGCGACCCGATTGCGACATACGATTGACGTTTAAATCTGTTTTATCAACCTGACCAAAAGGTACTGGATGTCAAACCAACTGGATATTGTCCGTTTATGCACCGCAAGGGATATTGCATAAGGACACAAACCGGCCTGCAATAGCCCTTGCCCCAACCCTGAATATCAACAGGAGGAGCATAATGGGCTATAAAAAAGCACAGGACGCACTGCCGCATCACCTGCTGTGCGCTATACAGGAGTATATCGAAGGAGAAACCCTTTACATCCCGAAGAAGCAAGACAACAAACTTTCATGGGGTGCCAAAACACAAACCCGGGAAACCATCCGCGCCAGAAACCGCGACATCATCGCGCATTACCGTAACGGATCATCCGTTACCGAGCTGGCCAGACAATATTTCCGGTCTGTCAAAACGATATACAAAATCATCAACGCCGCAAAAAACGGCTGAGAAAACGAACGAAGCGCCGGGCAAATGCCCCGGCGCTTTTTCTTTTCCCAAATGAAAAGGAGGATGCCTTCTCCCTTGCGTCGTCTTACACTGTTTCCCGTTAAAACAAGAGGAAACAAGACAAAATGAAAACCCCTTTTACCGACCGGTATGACCGGCAATTCCTGATCGATAACATGATGGGGCCGAACGCCATGCGCATAGCCGAAGAACTGGCAGGAGAGCTTCCCATCACTACCGGCATGCGCATCCTCGACCTCGGATGCGGCACAGGGATATCTTCCATCCTGCTCGCGGAAAAATATGGCGCAACCGTCTTTGCCGCAGACTTGTGGATACCTCCCACCGAAAACGCAGAACGTTTCGCCAGAGCCGGGCTGGATACGAAAATCATCCCCCTTCTCTTTGACGCCACAAAAGACATCCCGTTTGCCCATGACTATTTCGACATGATCGTCAGCGTGGACGCATACCAGTACTTTGGCGGCAACGAAGCCATGCTGGCAAAACTGTTGCCGTTCGTGAAAAAAGGAGGCCTGATAGCCGTTGTCGTCCCCGGATTTATCGGCAACTATGACGAAGGCAATTTGCCGAAAGAAGTCGAACCCTTCTGGGCACCGGACTGGTATTTTCACTCGTGCCACTGGTGGAAAACCCTATGGGAAAAAGAACCCGGCATAAAAATCACCTCCCTGCGTGAAATGGACTGCTGCCAGAAAGCATGGGATGACTTCATGGAATGCCCGATGGCACAGGAAAAGATGGTTCCCATCATGGAAGCCGGAGCCGGACACTATTTCAACCTGATCGAGATCGTCGGTCAAAAAACCTGAACACGATTGCTTCACGATATTTCCCGAACAGGGAAAAACCTTGCCGGTATCCGGACTGTTCCGGGTACCGTTTTTTTTACCTCTCCTGCATCCCGAAAAAATCCGCCAAGGCTTTCACCGGCAGGAAAATCTTTTTCTTTTATTGCCGTCTTTTCCTGCAAACCCTGTCCTGACTCGTTTTAAACACATACCCGTAAAGAGAGTATTGTTTAACGCAAAACGCCCCGATATACTGGCTTCATAATGGATCCGCATCCATTCGTTTGTGTAAAGAGCAATTTCTCCATATACCGGCAACACATTTGCACTGAAATGGTAACGGCAAGGTTACAGGAACTTACGATGGGGAAATTGCTTTTTACAGAAACGGATACAATACAGAAAAACATCCACAAGAGCGAAAACATGACCCCCACAAAAAAAGAACAATGGGCAAAACTGCTCGCCCCCATCCGGCACGGAATGACTGACCTCTCCAGAATCCATTTCGACCGTGCCCGAAGCCCCTTCCTTCAGGACTACGACCGCATCCTTTTTTCCAATTCCTTCCGGACACTCGCCCGCAAAACACAGGTACACCCCTTTTCGGCCAACGACCACGTCCACAACCGGCAAATGCACTCGCTTGAAGTCTCCAGCGCAGGCCGCTCGCTCGGCATCATGGTCGGCTTCTTTCTCGAAGAACGCGGCGAACTGCCCGATTCCATCAGCCCGGAAAACATCGGTGAAATCGTACAGGCCGCCTGTCTTGCGCACGACATCGGCAATCCCCCCTTCGGGCATGGCGGCGAATCCGCCCTTCAGGACTGGTTCAGGAACACCGAAAACGAAACTTACATGAAAGGCCTGACCGAACGGCAAAAAGCCGACTTCAAGACATTCGACGGCAATGCACAGGGCTTCCGGGTCGTCACCGCCATCGAAAACTACAAGGACAACGGCGGTCTGCGACTCACCTATCCGACACTGGCTTCCCTCGTCAAATACCCGCGTTCAGCCTATGACGCCATCGGCGAAGCCTCGACCAAATTCAATTTTTACCAGTCCGAAAAACAGACCTTCGATAATGTCTTCACCGCATTGGGTCTCAAAAACGGCCATTACCGGCGCCATCCCCTCTCATACCTTACAGAAGCGGCAGACGACATCTGCTATCGCATCATCGACATGGAAGATGCGCTCGAACTGAACATCATCAGCCTGCAAGACATAAAAGACGTGTTGGCTCCCGTTTACCCGAAACTGCGGATCAATGAAAAACGGCTTGAGTCAATGGATTCCGACCGGCGGCGCGCTGGCCTCATCCGTGCCAAGCTCATCGCCTTCATGATCGATGCCATCTTCACTGCCTTCAAAAACAACCATGACGCCATCCTGAACGGCGAACCGGTCAAATCCCTGATCGACTGCGCGGAAGAAGACGTCAAAGACTACATGACCCGTGCCAAAGACCACTTCTTTGACGTCATATTGAAAAACCATTCGAAGATCGCACTCGAAATCGGGTCATACACCCTCTACAAACGTTTGCTCGACACCTTCATCCCCGCCGTCCACCAACTCAAAACCGGCAAGGAAATCAGCTACCGCGAACAGCAGGCCATCACCCTCATGGGCGTTTGCGCCCCCAGAGAAGAAGACGACCTCTACACCGCCTACATCCGCGTCATGGACTTCATCACCGGCATGACCGACACCAAAGCGACCTTCCTGTCCAAACAACTGCTCGGCACGACGGAAAACTGAACGTACCCAATCGCCAAATCAAAAGTGAAAAAAGCCCGGCCCCGGGACGGGATTTGAAAATCCCCGATCCAGTGCAACATGGGGAATTTCCTCCCTGCAATGTGCCATTCATCCTCAAACGTCCGGGTAAATCAAATATCTTGCGTTAAAACTTCCGCCCTGCTTCAAAAACTCGCCGCTCACCTGTACCATAGCGGAAAAAAAGGAGAAAAACACATGGATAATTTCACCTACTTCAACCCGACCCGCCTCTTCTTCGGCAAAGGAGAGGAAAACCATGTCGGCGACCGGGTCCAGAGGCTCGGCTGCAAAAAAGTGCTCGTCCATTACGGTAGCGCTTCCGCCGTCAAGTCCGGCCTGATCTACCGCGTCACCGCCTCACTGGAGAGGGCAGGCATCACCGCCGTTTCCCTTGGTGGCGTGCGCCCCAACCCCAGAAGTGGGCTGGTACAAGAAGGCATCGAACTGTGCCGCAAGGAAGAAGTGGACTTTATCCTCGCCGTCGGCGGCGGCAGTGTCATCGATTCCGCCAAGGCCATCGCCTTAGGTGTCCCCTACAAGGGCGATTTCTGGGACTTTTTCGAAGGCAAGGCCTTCCCCTCCTCCGCCCTGCCCGTCGGCACCATCCTGACCATTGCCGCCTCAGGCAGCGAATCGTCACCTGTCACTGTCATTACCCGTGAAGACGGCATGTTCAAGCGCCCCTATTCCAGCGACCGGATCAGACCGGTACTGTCCATCCTGAACCCGGAACTCACCCTGTCCCTGCCGCCATTGCCCACCGCAGGCGGCGCAACCGACATCATGTCGCACGTACTGGAACGCTACTTCACCAACACCAAAGGCGTCGAACTGACCGACCGGCTGTGTGAATCCATCCTGCTGACCGTCAAGAACGAACTGCCCCTTGCCCTGCAAGATCCCCAGGACTACGACCACCGCGCCAACCTGATGCTGGCCGGAACACTGGCCCACAACGACATTTGCGGCATCGGGCGTGAACAGGACTGGGCGACCCACGCGCTGGCGCACGAACTCTCCGCCCGCTACGACGCACCGCACGGCGCGACACTGGCCGTCATCTTCCCGGCATGGATGGAATACGTCATGGAACACGACGTCAACCGTTTTGCACAGATTGCCGTGCGCGTCTGGGGCTGCGACATGGACTATCAACACCCCGACATCACCGCCCGTTACGGCATCCGGGCATTCAGGGCCTTTTTGAAAATGGTCGGGATGCCGACGAGCTTTGCCGGAATCCGCGCGCGGGAAGACGACATCCCCGAACTGCTCGACCAGCTCCAGATCGGCAGCAGCACCATCGGCTCCTTTGTCAAACTCGACCGCAGCGATTGCGAAAAAATCTACAAACTCGCCTGCCGGGAACCTTATCAGGACATGTAAACAGAGCAAGGACCGTTCAGGGAATCGGTGCCCTCCCCAAACATCAATGCGCATAAAAATATCATCTTTTATGCGCATTGATGAGAGCGTCAAGGAATCAAAAAAGGAATCCGGTCATGACAACATCCAAACCCTCCGCGCCAACTCCCGAAAAAGCAACCAACCTGAGCTTGCGAAGCAGCCTTTTGGCAGAAGCACGTGAATTGAAAATCAATATTTCACAGGCAGCCGAAGCCGGAATCACGAAAGCCATTGCCGAAAAACGCGCCGCCATCTGGCAAAAAGAAAACAAAAAAGCCATTGAAAGTTCCAATACATATGTGGAAAAACACGGGCTGCCGCTTGAAAAATACAGGATGTTTTAATGACTGCCAAACGATTCCATGTTTATCCCAACCCCTCCGGAAACGGTTTTTAGTCAATGTCCAGTCCGACTTGTTCTTGCCCCTTAACACCAGAATCGTCATTCCACTGATGCCAGTTGACGAAGCCCTCAACCGGCAAACAGTCTCACCCCTCTCTTTGAAACCGGTGGCGAACCGTATGTCATGGTGACGCAATACATGGCCGCTTTCCCGGCCAGTACGCTCAAAAATGAAATATCGAATGCCCATTTCCGGCAGGACGACGTCTTTGCCTCGCTCGAGTTGCTCTTTCACGGATTCTGACCACAGCGCAGCCCGATCCCCTTGTGAAAAGGAACAGGCCGGCAAACCGGCTAAAATACCCTCCCTTACCCGATTCCTCATCCGGTTTGGAAGACCCTCAAAAGGATACGGCCCCATTTTGCAATGGGGCCGTACAGGACATGAACAACAATGAATAGACTATTAACCGTTCCATGACAAGTGAAACAGCAAGACCATAATATCCGCCATTCACTCTTCGGTCAGCCTGTGCACACGGCTTCGGAAACAAAATAACAACGTTTCAGTCACTTTTAAGCATAAAAAATTTCACTCCCGATATTTCCACACAGAAACCAGCCCCATCCGTACTATAATTAAAAAACCCCGATAATGTTGATATATTGACAATTTTTCCGGAAATATGCTATAATATAAAGAGGAAAATAAAAATGGCTCAACGCTGATTCGCTGTTTGCCTGTCATCCTCTTTCAGCAAAGCCGCCCGTCATGAAACGGGGCGATGAAACAGGCGTATCGGGAGAGAAGCCATGAGAATCGCCACCAAGGAACGTTATGCCCTGAAACTGATGGCCGATCTGGCATTGCAGAACAAGGATGAATATATCTCCATCAGCTCGATTTCAGCCCGTCAGGGCATTTCCATTGCAAGCCTTCGCACCGTCGCCCGCGCCCTTCTTGCTGCCGGACTGATCGAAACAAATAGCGCACATATATATCACTACCGTCTGAATCGTGATGCCGGACAAATAGCCCTGCAGGAAATCCTGAGAGCCACCGATGGTAAATTCGCCTGCACGGCCTGCTCTGAAATCGCACCGGAAAAGTGTACCCGCTACCGGGTCTGTGCAAATGTTCTGTTCTGGGAAGGGATGCAGGAATCAGAATTCATCGGCACAAAATCCGGCCAGACTCTTTGTGATCTGACCGATTTTTGCAGAAATAAGACAAACTGAATACCCGATTGGCTCCCATAGCTGAAAGCGGGCTGCCAGTATCCATCGACAGAAGACTCCCGGCACGCCTCATCCGTTGCATACCGGTTTTCAGGGAAAGAATTATTTTTCCAGACGAAGATTTTCCAGAATCAAATCATCATCATTGATGGATACCTTGAAAAAGGGATGACGCGCGACTGCGGAAAAGAAAGCGCAGGCACAACCTTCACGCATACGGTCATGAAGTTCAACCCCCAGCATTCTAGTTTTGGGCAACCATGAATCCACGTCGCCTTCGAATACATCCTTTTCGGCCCCTTCAATATCGATCTTGAGGATATCGATACCCGTCATGCCGAACTGGCTCATAATGTCATCGATCGTAATGGCCCTGACGACATTACCCTGATCGCCCCCGTCCGGCTCTGAACATTCAAACGTTTGCCTGCCCCAGTTGCCCCAGCCATTGTCTTCAACTTTCAGGAAAGTATTTGCGCCGGATTTCCTGCCCCACAGACCTGCCTTGACCGGAATGATATTGGGATACGGACGAATGTTTTCGAGC
>JAHYZB010000103.1:335-4552 GCA_019424645.1 Oxalobacter formigenes | reverse complement strand
GATGATACGTGCATCAGGATAAAGACGGGCAAAATAAACAGAAGTACATCCGATATTGGCGCCTGCATCAATGATATTGACCGGATTGTCGGCCAACAAGTCCTTGTACTGTTCCTTGACAATCACGTTATAAAAAACCGTTCTGTCAGACGTTTTTTTTCTGAGTTTCAAACCGAATTCTTTCTGATACTTCCATATACTGAATGCGCGTTTGATATTGCCTGTCAGTCCCATTGTGATCGTCCTTGCATTTTATTGATTTCAAATAATATATTAACAAAAAGAAAAATTCAGATTATTTGGGCATATCCGTTTAATTTTTTGACTTTTCGTTGCGTCCGCATCCTGATATCATCATAAAGTTAACGGCGAAATCCCTTTCTGCAATTTTTACAGAGGCAAAACCATGCAAGAAAAAAAACAGACGCAAAGCTGGTTCAGCAAATACGCCACCCTGCTGATTCTGGTCATCCTGATCGCACCTGCCGGACTGGTCTTGGCCAGTCCTCAAGAAGCCGCCAAAGGCATCGCGCTCTATGAAACCAAACACTATCAGGACGCATTTCCCCTCCTGAAAAAAGCCGCTGAAGAAGGCGACGTCACTGCCCAGCTCTACGTTGGCAACATGTACCGCGAAGGCCTCGGCGTCAAAAAAGATTACGCAAAAACCATTCCCTGGTTCGAAAAGGCTGCCAATGCCGGCAATGCCAAGGCACAAACCTACCTCGGCATCGCCTACAGCGAAGGCCTTGGCGTGGCTCCCGACTATGTAAAAGCCGCCCAGTGGTTTGAAAAAGCCGCCAACCAGAATCATGCCGCAGCACAAACACTACTCGGCGTCATGTATTACAAGGGTCTGGGCGTTGCACAAAACTTCGACACTGCCCAAAAGTGGTTTGAAAAAGCCTCTGCACTCGGTGAAAAAGACGCGCAAACTTATCTCGGGCTGATGTATCTTGAAAGAAACGATTCCAGAAAAGACCCGGCAAAGGCCATTGAACTGCTGACCAAAGCAGCCGGACAGAACGATCCGATGGCCCAAACCGTTCTGGGCGTCATGTACATCCAGGGCAAATTCGTCAAACAGGATTACAAAAAAGCGGAAGAACTGTTGACCAAAGCCTCTGAAGCCGGCAGCGTTGAAGCCATGACTTTCCTCGGCAACATGTACTACCGTGGACAGGGCGTCGACAAAGACAAGGCCAAAGCCGTCAAATGGCTTGAAAAAGCCGCCATCCGTGGCGACATCGATGCACAGGAACTGCTCCATCGCATCCACTACAGTTCCAAAGGCGCACCGAAATAATCCGGTTCCTGCTTCAAAAGAAAAAAGCACCCGTACGGGTGCTTTTTTTCATATCGGAATAGTCAAACCACTGGTATACCGTATGAATACCGGGCTGCAGGAACATGCAACACTAAAGCTGCATCAACCAAGTCAATTTATGACAAAGCAATATAGCCAATCTCTATTTCGCATTGCGCAATAGGAAATAGCACAGTATAATTCAATCGTTTATATAAAAGTATCCATTCATGATCAAAAGTTTTAAGCATAAAGGCCTGAAACTGTTTTTTGAGACGGGTTCAAAAGCTGGCATTGATGCAAAACAGTCGGAAAAAATTGCTTATCGTTTAAGCGTTCTTGATGATGCATTAATCATTGAAGATATTGATATCCAGGGATTCTATCTGCATAAGCTCAGCGGAGAAAAAGGCAATCTTTACTCTATGCGTGTCACGGGGAACTGGCGTATTACTTTTGAATTTATTGAAGGCGACGTTTATATCGTTAATTATGAGGATTATCACTAATGAGCGCTATGTTTAATCCACCCCATCCGGGAGCTATTATCAGAGAATCGATGGAAAGCCTGAATTTGAGTATCAATGGCTTTGCAAAAGCCCTGAAAGTTTCACCTGCCACGGTTCAGAGACTGGTTACAGGAAAATCGTCTGTTTCGCCGGAGATGGCCGTCCGGCTGGAAGCCGTTATTGGCAGTACGGCAAGTATGTGGTTGAGATTGCAGAGTTCCTATGATTTGTGGAACGTCCGGAAAAATATGGATGTCAGTTCTTTGCAATCCCTTCGGCAATGATCCATGCCACTATACAGTTAGCGTATCCTGACTCAATATATCAGGGTGTAAAATTGTGACGGCAAGTGTGATCGTCTTTGTCCCTGACTTATTCCCCTTGCCGTCTCTTTTTTTCATGCACTGCTTCCACGGCCAACAGCCTCCCTTCATACTCTTGTTGCATCCAATACAGGCGGAACACAGCTGGGAAAGTAATCAAGGCTATCCCCATTCAGCCAGTCCTGCCGCTCGTTCCCATTCAATACAACAGGAACATATTCTCTTTCAGATTCCTCCGTTTCAACCCGGTTTCTGGACAAAAACCGTCCTTTTCCCTTGATATTTTCGATATCCCTGCCGCTAGCCCATCCGTTCTTTTAACATTTCATATATCAATGCTTTGCGCTTGCGTTCCAATAAAGAAAACGGATAACCCGAAAAATTGCAATAAACCAGCTGTAATCGGTTCCTTCAATCAAACACTTGCTGCATGCCTTAAACATTACTGAACCTGGTTTATTTTCCCGTGTATTTCAAAATCTCAAAATGAATAACTCTCATTTTCATTGTCTGATCTAAATAATCATTTCTGAAAAATATCATCAAAAAAAAATCCTCTTCAAGAGGTTTTTCAGATAAAGACAATATCGTTTATTTCTGTTTTTTCTGTCGCGCTTCAAAATCCATCAACGCCTTGACCAGGTTATCCGACTTTTTGCTGTCTGCGGCCTGTTTATAATAAGCGTGGGCTTTTTCAATGTCCTTCGGAACAATAATGCCTTCTTCATAAAACGTTCCCAATTGATGCTGTGCTGCCGGATTGTTCTGTTTCGCCGATTTTTCATACCATAGAAAAGCGGCTTTCATGTCAGGGGTATCAGCGTACTGGTTGAATACACCCATCAGGACTTCACCCATATCATTTCCCTGATCCGCTGATTTTTGCGCCCAGATCCGCGCAGCCTTCCTGTCGGCGAGAACACCCTGTCCAGTGTAGAGCAGAAACGCCATGATGGCCTGAGAATTCGCATCACCCATTTCTGCCGCTTTTTCCGCGCATTTTGCGGCTTCGCTGAAGTCTTGCAAGGTTCCTTTTCCGGAATAGTACATCGTGGCCAATGTTCGCGTTAAATATTTCTTATCAGATTCAGTCAAATCAGTTTTTTCACTTTCATCGGACGCTTTTTTAAACCATTTCAATGCTTCCGCAAAATCCTGCTTCACACCTTTTCCCATTACAAAACACGAGCCGGCCAGTAAATATGCATTGTTATTACCCCCTTTTGCTGATTTTATATAATGCGTGCATGATCTTGAAAAATCTTCATTAACGCCGTCACCTTTACGGAATATTTCACCAAGATAGAATGCGGCACTGGAACTGCCTGCAGTTTCAGCTTTTTCCAATAAGGGAATTGCTTTTTGATATTGCCCATTTTTATAATGTTGAATACCTTTATTTTCGCTTTCCAAATCAATATTGCTTGTACACGCCGTTGATGAACATAAGGCAATAAAGATAAGAGAGAATTGACAGATAGTTTTCTTCATTTATAAAAATATTTTTGAATTTGAATAATCGATTATTGAGTTTCTTTATTTTTTATATTATTACCCCTATTTTTAAAATAATCTACAGTACTATCTATTAAATTATCACTCAGTTTTTCACCCACAACATCCTGAATCGTTCGTAATATCAACCCTTCAGTCCCGTTTCGGGTCATACCGGTTATTGCCGTTCCCGCCATCCCCTTTAATGCGCCCTTGAAGATATCTCCCAAAACCCCCTGTCTGGCATTTTCCTTTGCCATGATGTATCGCGCTTCTTCCGGGTCCGATACTTCTTGCCGGATACGAACGTAATCCGGATTGATCAGCATTTCTGCTTCCGGCTTTGTCGACAGCCTGTCCATCTCCTTGTCAACCCTTTTTGTGAGTTCCGCCATTGCCCCTTCGACCCCACTGATGATCAGCGCCGCCGTTCCTCCCTTGACCCTGCTGGCGATGGCAGCACCGGCCAGCGTATGCGGCAATTCATTCAAAAATGCTCCCGCTCCCTTGGCATACAGATAATCAGGATTGCCCACACTGGCATTTTCATTGTCCTGACTTCTTGATTCCAGATGGCTTTTGGCT
>JAHYZB010000103.1:0-268 GCA_019424645.1 Oxalobacter formigenes | reverse complement strand
GCCGCTGTATCCGGTCAGGTCTCTCACATAATTCCTGCCATTAAACTGATTTTCGAAAAGAGAATATGGTGCAGGCAAAAACAGGGCATTGTTTATTTTCCTCGTATCTTCCAAAAGATCCAGTGTCGTAGCCGCTTCGTTCCCCAGTTCGTATCCTCCGGCCATACCCGAATGATATATATCTTTCAATTCCTGACTGAATTCCGCTTTGTCCTTGATGGTTTGCGCCCAATCCCCCTGCATGGCATTGTCACTCTTGCCTTTGGCG
>JAHYZB010000102.1 GCA_019424645.1 Oxalobacter formigenes | reverse complement strand
TGACATGGGTTTTGGGACGGAAAGGTAATGACTGGCTTTTGCTGGGAACCTGCCATTTTTCTTTCAGTCTTTTTATCGTCATTGTCGGCGATAAAATCTTTGAGTAAAGAGAGAAACTACGGTTTTAAGAGGCCATCCCATCATTCTGCAAAAGGACAATTTCAATGATACCGTTCGATACCACTTCTTTGCCCGGCCAGAGCACGCTATTGTTTACGTCATATGCTGTCAGGGCATTGCCGCATACCATGACGCTCGCATCTTTTTGGATCATACCTGACGCTTTTTGCGCCTGTGCCGTGATCAGTTTAACAGCCGGACCGTTGACGATCAGAACGAGTCTTATGGTTTCGTTGGCAAATGCTGGCAGAAAATGCCGCGCCTTGCCCAGAGCCATATCCAGTGTTTTGACGTCGTCACTATCAACAAGTAAAAGCAGATTGTATTCTTAATCCATAACCATAATTGAGCCCTTTTCAAGAGGTGATGCGCGAATGCCCTTTCTTTAGGCATTTTTTCGGAATCACCTGTTTTGAAAAACGCAATTGAAGACAAGAGGAACAACGGATGAGGCCAGTAAATATGAGGTTCGAGGAGGGATATGGTTTTTTCGGGGAAGGAGTTGGTTCCATAAAAGAAAAAAGGCGCAAACTGCGCCTTTTTTCAGTCATTAAACAAGCTTAGGCGGATGCATCATCCTTGCCCGGCATGTTTTTGACTGAATCTCTGGAATGTTCCTTGGATTTTGTTTTGGTCTTGACGATCTGTCTGTCAAGTTTATCCATCAGAAGATCGATTGCAGCATAAAGGTCGGAGGCGACACTTTCGACGTGCAATGTCTTTCCACTCATATTCACGTTAATTTCAGCGCGTTGGCTTTTTTCCTTGTCGGAGACATTGTCAACAGCCAATAAAACCGAAATATCGATGACGCCATCAAAATTCCGTTTCATTCTTTCAAGTTTGCTTTCAACGTGACTACGGATTGCAGGCGTTACTTCGAGATGATGTCCACTGATGGTAAGGTTCATACACTTCTCCTTGATGATGTCACCTAATCGTTTAACTCTGTTTGTCCAAAATGAATTGAACGGGTACTACAATTTCTTTCGCAGGGATGCAGGAGGTAATTTCAGAATGTCGCGATATTTTGCGACCGTTCTTCTTGCCACAACCAGTCCCTCTTTTTCCAGAAGCTGTGCAATCCTGTTATCAGAAAGTGGTTTTTTCTTGTCTTCGGTTTCAATCAGTTGCCTGATTTTTTCCCGAATGGCTGTAGAAGACGCCTCGCCACCTGTTTCCGTTGCAACCGAACTTCCGAAAAAGTATTTCAACTCTAAAATACCATGCGGGGTTCGCATGAATTTCTGGTTTGTTACACGGGATATTGTGCTCTCGTGTAGTCCTAGTGTATCAGCAATTTCACGCAAAACAAGAGGGCGCATTGATGTTGCCCCAAAAGAGAAGAAATTCTGCTGGCGCTCCACGATAGCCTGACTGGTTTTGAGTATGGTTTCAAATCGCTGATTTATATTTCTGATCAACCATTTAGCCTCGCGAAACTGAACTGAAAGTGCTGCCTTGCTGCCGGAATTCCTTAAAATGTTGGCATACATCTGATTGACCCTTATTTTCGGCATGGCATCCGGATTCAGCCCGGCGACCCAGGAATTTTCCTTTTTGCTCACAATAATTTCAGGAATAACGGCTTCAGCCGTGTCGGTAGCATATATCGCTCCAGGATGTGGATTGCATCGGTGAATGACTTCCTGTGCTTCTTTCAGATCTTCATCGTCACATCCCAGAACTTTTTTCAAGCGGGCAAAATCGTGCCGTGCAAACAGGTCGAGGTGGTTTTCAACGATATTCATAGCTCGTTTCCGGACGACGTAAGGGATACGGGGCAGCAGGCGGATCTGGATGGCGAGGCATTCGGCACTCGTTCTGGCGCCCACTCCGGCAGGTTCGAAATCCTGTACGCAAGAGAGCGCTTCTTCCAGTTCTTTCATGCTGATATCGAGTTCGGGAGGAAGCCATTCGAGCATTTCAGACAAGCTCTCCTGCAAAAAGCCATTGGCATCCAGGGCATCGATCATCAACTCAACCAAAGCACGCTGGCGCTGATTGATGACAGACAGCCTCATTTGCGATATCAAATGCTCGCGCAAGGACTCGGGGGGTGCTTCGATCTGGGGTTTTGAGCGCTCATCGTCCGGTTGGCGTTCGGACGATGACGGGATATTCCAGAGGCTGTCCATCGGGTCTGTGGCAGCGGTGTATTCTTCATTGCCGGAAACATTACTTGTTTCTTCACCGGAAAAATCCGGGGAGCCTGAATCGCTGGCGCTTTCCGGCTGTTTTGTGGCTGATATGACAGAGCCATCCCCCAATAGGCGGGTTGAACTGGCCAGAGGATCGTCCACTCTTTCCAGAAGAGGATTTTCCTGCAAGGCCTGCTCCAGTTCCAGATTCAGTTCCTGACTTGACAGTTGCAGAAGACGTATAGACTGCTGTAATTGCGGGGTTAGGGCCAGATGTTGGCTAAAGCTGGTTTGGAGTTTTTGTTTCATGCCTTTTCGTTCATTACATTCTGAAGTGTTCTCCCAGATAAACGCGCCGGACAGACTCGTTTTCGATAATTTCTTCCGGATGCCCGCTGGCCAGTACAGTTCCCTGATTGATGATATAAGCGTGATCACAGATACCCAGTGTTTCACGTACATTATGGTCCGTGATCAGAACACCGATGCCCCTGTCTTTCAGAAAGCGGACAATACGCTGGATTTCAATGACAGCGATTGGGTCAATGCCGGCAAACGGTTCATCCAGAAGAATGAATCGGGGATCGCTGGCCAGCGCTCTGGCAATTTCAACACGGCGTCTTTCACCACCCGACAGGGACATGGCAGAATTGGTTCTCAGTTTTTCGATCTGCAATTCAGCAAGCAGACTGTCGAGTTTTGCTTCTATTTCTTCTTTTGACAATGGCTTGCCGTTTTTTTTCTGAAGCTCCAGTACGGCGCGGATATTGTCTTCCACGTTCAGTTTGCGGAAGACGGACGCTTCCTGTGGCAGATAGGACAGTCCCATCGAGGCACGTTTGTGAATGGGCAGGCGGGTCAGATCGACTCCATCCAGATCAATGGAGCCGTCATCGGCAGGGACGAGACCGACGATCATGTAAAACGA
>JAHYZB010000101.1 GCA_019424645.1 Oxalobacter formigenes | reverse complement strand
TGGCCATCGTCATCGGATGGCTGACCTATAACAGGGCGTACAGCCTGTTCATTACCTATCTGACCATGCTGATCGCGACCGTCTATTTTTCAAGCATGATCTTTTACGTGCTTGAACAAAGCGTCAATCCGATGGTGACGAGTTATTCCGCCGCTCTCTGGTGGGCGTGCATGGACGTGACGACAGTCGGGTCGAACATCTATGCCGTGACGACATTCGGCAAGATCATGTCGGTTGCGCTGGCGGGCATGGGCATGATGATGTTCCCGATCTTTACCGTATACATTACCAACGTGGTACAAAACCATAACAGGTTCAGGAGACGATACTATCGTGAACTGGACGGGAACATCACAGGGACGCAAGCGGCATCTTCCCCGGCAGCGCCCGTGCCAGCCGCACAAAAAGCACCGCAAGAGCCGCCACAGCCAAAACCTCCCGAGCCACCAGGGCAACCAGAGCCGCCACAGCCAAAACCTTCTGAACCGCCAGAGCCGCCTCAAAAAGGGTCATAAAGACAAACAAAAAGGCAGAAACCCCCGGTTTCTGCCTTTCTTTTATGCCTTGGAAAAACGGCACGAGGACGATGCCATTATTTTTTCTGTTCATCCTTGAGCAAATCGCGGATTTCCGTCAACAACTGGATATCCGGTGGAGGAGGGGGGGCGTCCGGCGATTCTTCCAGTTTTTTGAAAGACAGCTTGCTGATACCCTTGATCATCATGAAAATCGCAAACGCGATAATGATGAAATCGATCGTCGACTGAATGAAATTGCCGTAATTGATGGCCACTTCAGGCGATACGATCGCGCTGCCGTTCATGACAGCCGATTTGATCACGAACTTGAGATCGTTGAAATGGATTCCTCCGAGCAAGAGGCCAAGCAAAGGCATCAGGATATCGCCGACCAGCGATGAAACGATTTTGCCGAAGGCAGCGCCGATTATGATACCGACAGCCATATCGACCACATTGCCGCGCAAGGCAAATGCCTTGAATTCTTCGAGTGTTTTTTTCATGGCGATAAAGAGAAAAGATGGATTTCAAACGTAAAAAAACCGGTTCTTTCGGAAGAACACCCGTTTTTACGCCCCGGCTGCAAATTCACCGACTGAAACAGGGTGTGAAATGCAAAGACAGCCTGATCATTGTAGCGGCAGAGTTTGAACAAATATGAACAAACATCAAACCTCTGGCGTACCCATACAACGATTTTTCAGGAAAAAAAGATATTTTCTTGAAAAAACCGTTTCTGTCGTTCAAAACCGGAAAACAATATATAATTTTATAAAATATAAATAAATATAATGTATGATAATTGATCCAGGAGAAAACCCAATGACCCGTCAGGCTTCAAAATGGAATGAATGGCAGGCAACGGCGGAAGCAGCCGTCGATTTCATCAAAAAATTCGGCAATGCGGACCGTCTGAAACTTTTATGCCGCCTGTCGCAGGGAGAATGTCATGTCGGCCAGCTTGAAACCGAATGCGGTATCCGGCAACCGACGCTGTCACAGCAACTGGGCGTATTGCGAAGAGGAGGGCTGATTGTGGCGAGAAAAGAAGGGAAACAGATGATTTACCAGCTGGCTGAAGGCCCTGCGATGGACATTATGGCCATCCTGCACCGTCATTTTTGCGGAGAACGGACATGACAATCGACTGGATCAATTTCACGCCATGGCAATCCCTTGCCGGTGGCCTTTTGATTGGTATCGCCGCCTCGCTTCTGATACTCGCCAATGGACGTATCGCCGGGATCAGCGGCATCATCGCCGGTATCCTCCGGGCAGAAAAAGGGGAAACATGGTGGCGGGTCGCCTTCGTGGCCGGACTCGCCCTTTCTCCATGGCTGTACAGCGTTTTCATCCCGTTACCGGAATTCCACTTCGACAGCGTTTCATGGGCATTGCTGGGGCCTGCGGGCCTTCTGGTCGGATTCGGCAGCCGTCTCGGATCGGGATGCACCAGCGGGCACGGGGTATGCGGCCTGTCGCGCCTGTCGAAACGTTCACTGGTCGCAACCGTTCTTTTCATCGTATCCGGCGCCGTCACCGTCTGGATCGTCCGTCACTGTCTGGGAGTCTGACATGTTCAATATCGTCGCCTTTTTGTCCGGACTGGTCTTTGGCATCGGACTGATCCTTTCCCGCATGGCCGACCCGGCCAAAGTCCTGAACTTTCTGGACTTCACCGGCAGCTGGGACCCATCGCTGGCATTTGTCATGATCGGCGCCATCGCTGTCGGCCTCATCGGCTTTTACCTGGCCAAAAACCGGCCCTCTTCACTGCTCGACAAACCGATTGAACTTCCAGCCGCCACCCGAATCGACAAGCGCCTTGTTCTCGGAAGTATCCTGTTCGGAACAGGGTGGGGACTGGCCGGGATCTGCCCCGGGCCCGCCATCGTCACCCTGTCGGCAGGCATGGCCCCGGCCCTGATCTTCGTCATTTCCATGCTCTTTGGAATGATGCTGTACCGCTGGACGTTTCATGCCTGATAAATGCAAAAGCAGCGTACAGCGAGAGCTTGCTGTACGCTGCTTTTGCATCAAAGCGGTTTTGAAGAGAGGTTTTGACAATTTCAGACAAACTGGCGCAAACGCGCCGTCACGACGCCCAAAATTGTCACTTCCTGAGCTTCAGGCAATTCCGTTTCCTGATTGCCATCGAAAAACAGACGGCATACACCACCCCGTTTGAACAAGCTGCGAATACAGAATTCACCGTCCATGACAACAAGAACAATGTTGGCATGCCTGACAGGAATCGATTTATCCACGACAAGGATATCTCCCTCAAAAATTCCGGTTTCATTCATATCATCCGTAGCGGCGCGGAAGAGAAAGCAGTAATTTTTCCGGATGTTAAAAATCTCGTTAAGATCGATGTTTGAATTTGCCGAATCGGTATGAGGAGCAGGAAAACATTGGGTCATGATTTCTCGTGAAAATATTACTGGATGGAAAAACAGTATTTTCAGTCCGGATTCAACGCTTATCAAGCTCGGCAAGATAATAAATTCTTGCAGGAAACAGACATTTACATTAAATTATCAGAGGGATTATGGTCGTCGAACGCCATTTTCTCCTGGGCTGTGAAGTCCAGCAAACTCGGTGAGTACATCCGTTACATGTACTACCGTTCGTTTCCAACGGCGGGATTTTCAAAATCCGCTCGTTGGGTGCGACGGTCAGAAAAATCATTCAAGTTCAGGTCTATCAAAATGAAAAATAGGACAACATATCTATTTGACATTTGATCAGCTCGTAATATACTCAATTCCAGCGGTGCGTCGAACCACCCCAGACTAAGCGTTTGCGAGAGATCGCAAATGTCTTTTCGTTCGTCTCGATCCTATCGGGCGGGTGGCTACGTGAATAAAAAACTCCCTTGGGAGAAATATCGTAGGCAGTGTAGTTTGGCTGTGTTCGAACCGCCCGCACGACCCCGTTTATAGACTGTTCCATTGTTTATTGTGAAGAAAATGACAATCAGTCATTTGTGGGATATTCAAATTTGTTATTTGGCAAGAAACAAAATGATAAAGAGTATTAAAACATATACACATTTGATTTTTGACTAGCTCGTAATATACTAATCAACGATGCGTCGAACCACCCAAACTGAGCATTTGCGAGTGATCGCAAATGTTTTTCTCGTCTCGTTCAATCGGGAGGGTGGCTGTCTAATACAATACCTCTTTCGAGGGAATAAGCAGGCAGTGAGTTTGGCTGTTCGAACCACCCGCCCGACCCCTCGTAAGGGTCTTGACCGGGACGAACATCATGCCTTACACATACACCGATGGCGAAGACTACATTTATATCGCTGATTTTGGGCCAGACCCTTCTGTTTTCTTCAATGGAAAAGACGAGCCGACTTATCGTTATGCTGTCTGGAACGACACAAAAACGAAAATACTGGAGTATTCAGACGATTTGCAATTTCTGAGGGAAAAGTATGGTCATGACAAACAGGTTAAAGTCTTGACCTATAAACCCTTTATGGAAGAACAGACTTCGCAGGCAACCGATACGGATCAATCCACCGGATCAGATTCCTGACGTCCGCTCAGGTTGCCGTACTCTTGTGGGAAACAGGATTCGAACGGGTTTCCCCAATACGGACATTGCGTCCCGCACCCCAACCGGCCAGAGCCAGAAAAACGCAAAGCACTGTCGAGGCGTAAAACACGGCCGACCAGCTTCCCGTCAGGTCGTGAATCGCTCCTGCACAAACAGGGCCGGCGGACGCCAGAAGATATCCGAATCCCTGAGCCATTCCTGAAAGGGCAGCCGCTTGTGCGATACTGTTGGTACGCAAGCCGATAAACACCAGACCGAGAACCAGCGTCGCCCCGGTGCCCAGTCCGATACATATCCCCCATATGACCGCCCATTGTGGAAAAAGGGCGAGCCCGGCTGTCCCGGTCAACGCAATCCCGGAAACCAGAACCGCCACAAGACGCTGGTCTTTCATCCACTTCAACACCGGAATGAGAAAGAGTCCCGGAATGGCCGAGGCCAGCTGCATCAGGCCGTGAACGTTACCGGCCTGTGCTTCCGTAAACCCGGCGTTCGTCAACAGGGCAGGCAGCCAGCTGACGCAGACATAATAAGTCAGCGAGGTGAGTCCGAAAAACAGCGATACCTGCCATGCAAGAAAAGACCCCCACAAGGAGACTTTTCCGGCAGGCTTCACCTGAACCGCTTCCTGCCCCTGATTGCCGTTTGCCAGCTGGGGAAGCCAGCTGATCGCCGCAATAAACGGCAATATAATCAGGGTTCCCGATGCCCATTCCCAGTCCCAGCCCGGAAACTGCGAGAGTGGAACGACAAGCACCGATCCCAGCGCGCCACTGATTCCCATCGTCAGGGCATACAGCGCCGTCAGTCTGGGAATCGAATGGGGAAAATCACGCTTGACCAGACCCGGCAGCAGCACGTTGCAGACCGCAATTCCGCAACCGAGAACCATCGTTCCCGCAAACAGGCTTGCAATTGTTCCGAGAGAACGCAAGACAATTCCGCATCCGGTCAGGACAAGCGCAAACCCCATCGCCCGTTCAAGCCCCATCCGTCTGGCAAGCCATGGAGCAAGCGGTGAAACTGTTCCGAATGCCAGCAATGGCAAGGCATTGACCAGACCAGCCGCCGCAGTGGACAGGTGAAGTGACGCCTGAATCGTTTCCAGCAGGGGGCCAAGGCTGGTAAAAGGCGCCCTCAGGCAAGTCGCGATCAGCAAAATGGAAATGGCGAGCGCAATCTCGTTTTTAAAAGCGGACGAACCCTTCAGTGTCATGGCAAACCTCATCAATCGTATCGAAACAGACTTGCTATACCCGCAAGGGCATATCAAAACGGAATGACACTATGCCTGCTTTTCTTTATGAATGCATTTGGATATGATGCCAATAAATATCCAAATCACGCCAAAATGAGTTTAAGAGACCTCCTGATCGATTATCCACAGGAACGATTCAGTTCGCCTGTGGCAATAACCCGCTTCGAAGCCGAACAGGGTGAATATGAATCGCCCATGCACCGGCACAAGACCGGCCAGATAGTCCTGACCTTAAACGGAAGCGTGACATGCCGGACAGAGGAGGGCATCTGGCTCGTTCCGCCACAATGTGCCATCTGGCTGCCACCCGGCACCCTCCATTGCAACCGGATCAGCCCCCATTCCGGTGTCTGCATGCTGTTCGTTGAAACGCAAGAAGTCCGCCTTCCCGAAAAACTGTGCACCTTGTCCGTAACGCCACTGGTTACTGAATTGTTCCGGCGCATCGTTTCCCTGCCGGACGCCGAAACGAAAACCGGGCACGCCCGTCTGCTGTATCAGGTTCTCCTTGAAGAACTGTCAACCATGCCGGTTTCCGGACTCTCGCTGCCCATCTCGACAAATTCGCGTCTGAAAGCCATCGCCGAAGCGGTCATCGACGATCCTTCCGAACGCAAAACACTGTCGCATTGGGCAAAGTTTGCCAAAATGAGCCGTCGTTCACTGGAGCGGCTGGTCAAGCAGGAAACCGGCCTCTCATTCGGACGCTGGAAACAGCAACTGCTCCTCATCATGGCCATCCAGCAGTTGACGGAAGGCGCGACCATACAGCAAACCGCCTGGGATCTCGGATATGAATCCGTCACCGCCTTCATAACCATGTTCAAAAAAGCGATGGGAACCTCTCCGGGGCGATACATTCAGGAAAAAAGCAGGGATCGGGGATTTTTATAAACCCTCACCACTTGCCGACCACATTGCGTAACGCTGCATGTACCCGTTTCCATAGTTTGGCGATGCCAGAATCTCAAAAGTCATTCCTGTTTTCTTTTGCGCGGCAATATTGGTCTGTGTAGAAGCGTCGAGCTGGGTTAGCGAAACAGTGTAACTGGCATTTGCAAATGGCTGCGGCAGTGTTACCGTGTCTGTCCGGACAGCTTCGTTCTTTCCGTGATCATACGTTCCCCCCTGTTCAAGCCAGCCATCCGACCATTTGCGGTACCAGTTCGTGCCGTCACTGAAAGCATCCGAAACATATCGTACAGGCTTGCCATCAATAGACTTGTCCAGCTTGGCATTCATGTCGCCAGCCAGTGCAGTCACATCGATCAGGCCGGGGTTCGTTGCGGCATCAAAAGCCTTGATACAGGGCAGAAGAGTCAGAGAAGGGGGCTGAACGGTGTCGCTGGCACCGTAAATATGGTTTGATCTGGAGGCATCTATTGAAAATGCCGCATAATTTTCATTGATTCCCGTTCCCGTTGACCAGCCACCTGCACCACTGGTTTCAATACATCCTGATCCGGCACCTACGTTCGACCAGGTTGAGTTTTTTGATGCGCCTGTAATATTCGGCAACCCCGCCTCCTGTTTTTGCCCGGGAGAAGAACTGCCCTGAGCA
>JAHYZB010000100.1 GCA_019424645.1 Oxalobacter formigenes | reverse complement strand
TACCGAGCCACTCGTTTCAACAGACTTCAATCACAATCCGGCTTCCAGTATTTTCGACTCGACCCAGACCCGTGTCATCGGCGGTTCACTGGTCAAGGTGCTGTCCTGGTATGACAATGAATGGGGTTTCTCCTGCCGCATGCTGGACACGGCAGAAGCGCTCTGGAATGCCAAATAAGGATTCGAACAGTTCAGTCCTGATCAAAAGCGCATCTTTTTAGGGTGCGCTTTTTTATTTCAGATAATGTCGTGCCATGACAGGGTTTCCAGCTCTGTGGTGGCGAATGAATAAAAATGATACGGAGGTGTTATGGTTACCCGTGAAGATATTCTTGATGCGTTCAAATTCCGTCATGCGACCAAGAAGTTCGATGAGTCGAAAAAAATCAGTGAAGAGGATTTCAATATCATTCTTGAATCCGGCAGGCTTTCGCCAAGTTCTTTCGGTTTTGAGCCCTGGCGTTTCGTTGTGATCCAGAACAGGGAATTAAGGGAAGAACTCAAGCCGGTAACATGGGGTGCGCAGGGGCAATTGCCGACAGCGAGCCATTATGTGGCCATTTTATGTCGCAGGGATGGCATGCGCCACGATTCCCCTTTCATCACTCACATGATGAAAGACGTTCAGCATCTTCCTGCTGAAACGGCAGAAATGAAACGGGAACGTTTTCGCCAGTTTCTGGAAGAGAACGGCATCAGTGCCACGTCCAGAGCCTTGTTCGACTGGGCCGTCAAGCAGGCTTATATCGCACTGGGCAATATGATGACGACAGCAGCCCTTTTGAAAATCGATTCCTGCGCCATTGAGGGGGGTAATATGGCGGCGATTGAAGAAGTGCTGGATAAAAACGGCCTGACCGATAAGGGCCAGTTCGGATTGGGTGTTATGGTAGCGTTCGGATATCGCCTTAAAGACCCTGCTGAAAAAACGCGACAGACTCCGGAAGACGTCATTGTCTGGGTCAAATAAAAAAACGGGCGGTGCCTCCTGTATGAAAGCACCGCCCTTTCTATTGACTGGACAGCTTTAAAGCACGTAGCGGGACAGATCCTCGTCAGTGGACAGAGCTTCCAGTCGTTCATTGACGTAGGCCTTGTCTATCGTGAGTGTTCCGTTGTAATCGACAGCGGTGAAGGAAATTTCTTCAAGCAGTCTTTCCATAACCGTATAAAGTCGTCGAGCACCGATGTTTTCGGTACGTTCGTTGACGGTATGGGAAATCTCGGCAAGCCGCCGGATGGCTTCATTGTCGAATTCAAGTTGCATGCCTTCGGTTGCCAGCAATGCCTTGTATTGCGAGATCAGGCTGGCTTCCGTGCTGGTCAGTATCTGTTCAAAATCTTCAATTGACAGGGATTCCAGCTCGACGCGAATGGGAAGTCGTCCCTGCAATTCCGGAATCAAATCAGACGGTTTTGACAACTGGAAGGCACCGGATGCAATGAACAGGATATGGTCAGTCTTGATCATGCCATATTTTGTGTTGACGGTCGTTCCTTCAATCAGGGGAAGCAGGTCGCGTTGAACGCCAGCGCGCGATACGTCGGCGCCGCCGATTTCCGAACGGGAAGCGATCTTGTCGATTTCGTCGAGAAAGACAATACCGTTCTGTTCTGCATTCGTAATGGCTTTCTGGCGCAGTTCGTCTTCATTGACCAGTTTGGCCGCTTCTTCTTCAATCAGCAGTTTGATGGCATCGCGTACTTTGACTTTCTTGCTTTTCTTCCTGCCGCTACTCATACCGGAAAACATGGATTTGATCTGTTCGGTCATCTCTTCCATGCCGGGAGGAGCCATGATTTCCATATGCGGGCCGGATTCATCCACCTCTATTTCGATTTCCTTGTCGTCAAGGCTGCCTTCACGGAGTTTTTTCCTGAAAACCTGTCGAGTGTTTTCACCCGACGAAGTATTCGATTCATTCGAATTGAAGCCAAAGTCGCGTGGAGGTGGAATCAGAATGTTCAGTACGCGGTCTTCTGCCGCATCGATGGCTTTGGTGCGGACTTTTTTCATTTCTGCTTCACGGGTCTGTTTAATGCTGATGTCGACGAGGTCGCGAATGATGGTATCGACATCCCGTCCGACGTAGCCGACTTCCGTGAATTTGGTTGCCTCGATCTTGATGAACGGCGCTTCAGCCAGACGGGCGAGCCGTCTCGCAATTTCGGTTTTGCCGACGCCGGTAGGCCCGATCATCAGGATGTTTTTAGGTGTGATTTCGTGTCTTAAAGGTTCTGCGACCTGTTGACGGCGCCAGCGGTTGCGCAAGGCGATGGCAACGGCCCGTTTTGCTTTCGACTGGCCGACGACGTGTTTGTCGAGTTCAGTCACAATCTGATTGGGTGTTAAATTCATGATTTGTTTTCTGCAGAAAAAAGAATTTCTGAAAAGCGGGACTAATCCAGTGTTTCGATAATATGCGACTTGTTGGTATAGATGCACAGGTCGCCAGCGATCTCGAGAGCTTTGCCGACAACATCCGCTGGTGGCAAATCCGTGTTGCGAACGAGTGCAAGCGCAGCGGATTGGGCATAGGCTCCGCCTGAACCAATGGCTCCGACACCTTCTTCGGGTTCCAGTACATCGCCATTGCCGGTAATGACAAGCGTGGATTCCCTGTCGGCAACCAGCAGCATGGCTTCCAGACGGCGAAGCATGCGATCTGTTCTCCAGTCTTTTGCCAGTTCGACAGACGAACGGAGCAGGTTACCCTGATGTTTTTCGAGTTTTGCCTCAAAACGTTCGATCAGGGTAAATGCATCGGCAGTGCCTCCTGCAAAACCGGCCAGAACACGTCCGTTATACAGCTTGCGGACTTTTCGTGCGGTTCCCTTGATAACAATGTTGCCGAGTGTGACCTGACCATCTCCGCCCAGAGCGACGGTTGTGCCGCGCCGGACCGATACGATGGTTGTCCCGTGAAATTGTTCCATTTGAATTCCTGTGATGATTAATCGGACTGCTGACTAATTTCCTTAGTGTTTATTTTGCAGAATATGGGGTTTGTTTTCCCATTTGCAAGTGTTATCAAATCGCATAAGTTTACAGTTTAACCCGAACTGGAGGGAGTTGGCTCTCTTGTCCGCTGTTATAATGGCACCCCTCTATTGTTTATGAAAACGTTTGGATCAATCAATGAATGTGCCAGCCAGGTTGAATGCCCAGCAGCATGATGCGGTGACTTATATGGATGGCCCATGCCTCGTTCTGGCAGGAGCCGGTTCGGGTAAAACACGTGTCATTACCCAAAAAATCGCCCATCTGATCGACAGTGGCGTGTATGAGGCAAAAAATATTGCTGCCCTGACCTTCACCAACAAGGCCGCTGCCGAAATGCAGGAGCGTATATCAAAGTTGCTGACCGAACCGAAACAGGCGTCGCAGCTGACGATTTCGACTTTCCATTCCCTGGGCGTGAAAATTTTGCGTCAGGAAGCGGCAGAGCTGAACCTGAAAGACCGTTTTTCCATTCTGGATAGTGACGACTGTTTTTCTCTGGTTCAGGATCTGGCGGTGACGACCGACAAACAGACTATCCGGAGAATACAGGGCATTGTTTCGCTCTGGAAAAACGGGCTGGTCGATCCGGTTGCCGCCCTGAACAACGCTGTGGATGATGAAGAGGCGCAGGCTGCACGGATCTACCAGAATTACATGGCAACACTGTCCGCTTATCAGGCGGTCGATTTTGACGATCTGATTCGCTTGCCAGTGCAGTTGTTCCGCTCGAATGAAAAGGTGAGGGAAAAATGGCAGCGAAGATTGCGTTATCTCCTTGTCGATGAATATCAGGATACCAACACCTGCCAATACGAACTCGTGAAGCTTCTGGTGACAGGCGTCGGCAAGAAACCGATGTTTACCGCAGTGGGTGATGACGATCAGGCAATTTATGCATGGCGTGGCGCCACGATTGAAAACCTGAAAACCTTGCAGGATGACTTCAGTGATTTGAAAATCATCCGGCTGGAACAGAATTACCGCTCATCAACGCGCATTCTGGAGGCGGCCAATGCCGTCATCAGGAACAATCCGAAACTGTTCGAAAAAACCTTGTGGTCGGAACATGGACTGGGTGAACCCGTTGAGGTGTCCGGTATGCCCGATGACGAGCAGGAAGCGGAACAGATCGTCATGCAGTTGTCTGCGCACAAGTTTGAACGCCGTGCCAAATTTTCGGACTATGCCATTCTTTACCGGGGCAATTATCAGGCGCGTATTTTCGAAACAGCGTTGAGACGGGACAATATTCCCTATACGATTTCAGGCGGCCAGAGTTTTTTTGCCCGTTCTGAAATCAGGGATATCATCAGTTATCTGCGCCTGATTGCCAATCTGGATGACGATCCTGCCTTTATCCGCGCGGTGACAACGCCCAGACGGGGTGTCGGGCAATCGACGCTGGAAACGCTTGGGGCATTCGCCGGTCAATGGCAGTGTTCCCTGTTCGAAGCGGTTTTCAAGGGAGGGATCGAAGCCAAGCTTGCCCCAAGACAGCTGACGCCCTTAAGGGAATTTTGTGATTTCATTAACCAGATCGAAGAACGGGCGAGCCGCCCGGGAGCGTCCGGAAAAGGCGAGAATGCCGCGGCTCTTCTTGACGAACTGATGCATGAAATCGGCTATGAGGTTTATTTGTACGACAATTTCGATGAGCGCAGCGCCAAGACGAAATGGCAGAATGTACTGGAATTCACCAACTGGCTCAAAGATAAAAGCAAGGGCGGAAAAAATGAAGACGGTCCGGAGAAAAATCTGCTTGAACTGACCCAGATGGTCGCCTTGATGACGATGCTGGAAGGCAGGGATCAGGAACCGGATGCCGTTCATTTATCCACCTTGCATGCTGCAAAGGGGCTTGAATTTCCTCATGTTTTTCTCGTCGGTGTGGAAGAAGGCATATTGCCTCATCTGGGTGATCCGGATACGCCAGCCGAACAGCTGGCAACACGGATTCAGGAAGAGCGCCGCCTGATGTATGTCGGTATTACCCGTGCGCAACGGACGCTTCACATTTCGTGGTGCAAAAAGCGCAAGAGAGGTCGGGAGATCGTGCAATGTGAACCCTCACGGTTCATTGAAGAAATGAAGCTGGATGAAGGCGACGCGCCTCCGAAAGAAGATGAAATAATGACCCCGAAAGACCGGCTGGCCAATTTGAAAGCCCTGTTACAAAAACCAAAAGCAGCATAAACTGGAACATTATCCGATTTTTATTCCAAAACTTTATGGATACTGAAAAAATGGAAGAACGTTTCGTCGATCTCGAGATCAGAATCAGTCATCAGGAAGACATGATCGATGAATTGAACAAGCTGGTTTATCAGGAGCGGGTCAAAATTGACAAGCTGGAGCTAGTCCTGAAAGATATGGCGAAAAGAATCATTGAACTTGAAAGTGACAGAACGATCAATGAAAGACCACCCCATTACTAATTGTCCTGAATTCTTATGACGACCAATCCTCAAAAAGATGAAGTGCTGTACGCCAAAATCAATCTGGAAACGGCGCAGATACCCTGGAAAGAACTGGAGCGTTTTTTTGCCGCAGGCCGAATCATTTCGGTGGACGATTCCGTCGATATGATTCAGGTGGCCACCTTGATGGCTGCCGATGATGCAAAGGCCATTTCGGATATGCTGGAAAAGAAACAGATCGAGCGGGTGACGGACGATCAGGCACAAATCTGGTCCGAAACGGACGCGAGTTTATGGGCAGTGGTTGTCAGGCCATGGATTCTTGTCCAGCAGCGCGCAAACTGATTCTTATTCCACTCAAATATTCCCAATTTTTTTATTATGAGTATTCGGCTTATTGTCGGGCTGGGCAATCCCGGTCCAGAGTATGAACAGACCCGGCATAATGCAGGTTTCTGGTTTGTGGACAATCTTGAAAATACCAGTCAGGATGGTCGCTGGCAAAAGGAAACCCGTTTTTCGGCCTTTGTCGCCAAAACGAAAATAAACGGACACGATGTCTGGCTGCTGAAACCGCAGACATTCATGAACCGTTCCGGTCAGGCGGTCGGAGCATTGGCCCGTTTCTTCAAGATCGCTCCGGAAGACATTCTGGTCGTTCACGATGATCTGGACATCAATCCCGGAGCGGCGAAACTGAAACGGGGAGGATCGAGTGCCGGACATAACGGTCTGAAAGACATCACTTCAGCACTGGGTGGCCAGGATTACTGGCGCTTGCGTATCGGGGTGGGCCATCCCAGAAACCAGAACCTTAAGTCTCCGGTTATCGATTACGTCCTTCAGCGTCCGCGGCATGAAGACCAGAATCTGATCAATGAGGCTATCGGGCATGGCATGCAGATCATCCCTTTACTGTGTGACGGGCAGTTCGATAAGGCAATGAAAGATTTGCATACGAATCGCTGATCTGTCCTGAAAATAAAAAAACCGCTCATTTCATGATTGAGCGGTTTTTTGTCAATGCGATCGATCAGTGATCGGAATCGTACATGCCTTTTAACAGGGACATGACCGAATCGCCTGTATTGATGCGTTTCAATGTTTCGGCAAGAAGTTCGGCACAGGAAAGCTGGCGGATCTTGCTGCATTCCTTTGCGGCGTCCGACAATGGAATCGTGTCGGTCACGACCAGTTCATCCAGAGAGGAACTGGTAATCCGGTTGACGGCAGGGCCGGACAAGACAGGATGCGTGGCGTAGGCGACGACCATTTTTGCACCGCGTTCCTTCAAAGCTTCAGCCGCTTGCGTCAGGGTACCGGCCGTATCGACCATGTCATCCATAATCACGCAGTTTCTGCCTTCGACATTCCCGATGATATTCATCACTTCGGACACATTCGGGCGGGGACGGCGCTTGTCGATAATCGACAATTCGCATCCCAGATGTTCTGCCAGCGCCCGGGCACGAACGACACCGCCAATGTCAGGAGAGACGACTTGCAAATCCTTGTAGTTTTTCTTTCTGAGGTCGCTTAACAACAGGGGCGCAGCATAAATATTGTCGACCGGGATATCGAAGAATCCCTGAATCTGGTCGGCATGGACATCCATGATCAGGACACGGTCAACACCGATGTGTTCAAGAATGTTGGCGATGACCCTTGCGGAGATGGCGACGCGTGTGGAACGTGGACGACGGTCCTGACGGGCGTAGCCGAAATAAGGAATGCATGCGGTAATGCGTTCAGCGGAAGCCCGTTTCAGCGCATCGACCATCAAAACGATTTCCATGAGGTTATCGTTGGTGGGAGCGCAGGTGGACTGGATGACAAAGACATCCTTGCCGCGAACGTTTTCGTTGATTTCAACAGTGGTTTCACCATCAGAAAATTTGGAAACGAATGCTTTACCGAGGGGAAGGCCGAGTTTGCTGGCAACCTTGGCAGCCAAAGCCGGATTGGCATTGCCAGTGAAGATCATTAAGTTATTGTCGGACATGATTTTTTGCACGCCTGTTGGGTGCTTTGAAAGTGATGGCAGGGGAAGAAGGATTCGAACCTTCGCATGCTGGAATCAGAATCCAGTGCCTTAACCAGCTTGGCGACTCCCCTGTTGAACTACAGAACGATATTATAACCGACCATTTAAAAAAACGACATATTTAAAAGGGATTTTGTTGCCCTTTTTATCGTATCGACATGATTCAGTATGAGTTAAAACCAACAAAAAAACCTGCCGGAAAGGCAGGTTTTTTATTTTCGATAAATTATTCTTTATCTTTTGCTTCTGCATCAGCTGCCGGAGCGTCTGATGCTGGTGCATCTTCGTCAGCGGCTTCTGCCGTTTCAGTTGCGGCGGTTGCTGTAACGATTGGCATCGATTCGTCGTGGGAAATCGCTGCAACGCCTTCTGGCAGTTTGAGAGCACCCAGATGAATGGTCTGGCCAATTTCCAGATTGCCCAGATCGACTTCGATGAAGGCTGGCAGATTGGCTGGCAGACAGGAAATTTCCAGTTCGGTGGCAGCGTGATGAACAACACCGGATTTTTTGGCAGAAGAAGCGTCTTCGTTGATGAAGTGCAGAGGCACTTTGACGTTGATCTTCTGGTTGGCGTCAACACGCTGGAAGTCAACGTGCAGCACTACAGGTTTGAATGCATGAACCTGAAAATCACGTAACAGAACCTGTTGATTCTTGCCATCGATTTCGAGATCGAGAATGGAGGAATGGAATGCTTCTCTTTTCAGTGCGTAGAAAAGGGCATTGTGATCCAGTTTGATGTTGAGAGGTTCGCTGTTACCACCATAGACAATGCCAGGTGCCATACCAGCAGCACGCAGGCGGCGGCTCGCTCCGGACCCTATCTCTGCTCTCGTGTATGCAATGATTTTCATTTGTAAAACTCCAAAAAAACGAGGTTAAAAACCTCTTGTTGAAAAAAGCCTCCGCGACCAGAGGCTTGGTGAAACCGGTTTACCGAACCCGGTAAAATGCAGAATTATACATTAGCCTCATTAAAAAGAGACATAACGGACTTGCCGGAATTAATGCGTTTCAGTGTTTCGGCAAGAAGTTCGGCACAGGAAAGCTGGCGGATCTTGCTGCATTCCTTTGCGGCGTCCGACAATGGAATCGTGTCGGTCACGACCAGTTCATCCAGAGAGGAACTGGTAATCCGGTTGACGGCAGGGCCGGACAAGACAGGATGCGTGGCGTAGGCGACGACCATTTTTGCACCGCGTTCCTTCAAAGCTTCAGCCGCTTGCGTCAGGGTACCGGCCGTATCGACCATGTCATCCATAATCACGCAGTTTCTGCCTTCGACATTCCCGATGATATTCATCACTTCGGACACATTCGGGCGGGGACGGCGCTTGTCGATAATCGACAATTCGCATCCCAGATGTTCTGCCAGCGCCCGGGCACGAACGACACCGCCAATGTCAGGAGAGACGACTTGCAAATCCTTGTAGTTTTTCTTTCTGAGGTCGCTTAACAACAGGGGCGCAGCATAAATATTGTCGACCGGGATATCGAAGAATCCCTGAATCTGGTCGGCATGGACATCCATGATCAGGACACGGTCAACACCGATGTGTTCAAGAATGTTGGCGATGACCCTTGCGGAGATGGCGACGCGTGTGGAACGTGGACGACGGTCCTGACGGGCGTAGCCGAAATAAGGAATGCATGCGGTAATGCGTTCAGCGGAAGCCCGTTTCAGCGCATCGACCATCAAAACGATTTCCATGAGGTTATCGTTGGTGGGAGCGCAGGTGGACTGGATGACAAAGACATCCTTGCCGCGAACGTTTTCGTTGATTTCAACAGTGGTTTCGCCATCAGAAAACTTCGAAACGAAAGCCTTGCCAAGAGGGATACCGAGTTTGCTGGCAACCTGGGCGGCCAAAGCCGGATTGGCATTGCCAGTGAAGATCATTAAATTATTGTCGGACATGAATTTTCTACGACATTCTCGTTACAGGGTTAAAAGTCACATAAGGTGTAACGCATCCCGTTGTGTACTTGCCGACAATCAGTGCTGCACGCCTGGCGGCGGGCGTTGCAAAAGGAGTGGCAGGGGAAGAAGGATTCGAACCTTCGCATGCAGGGATCAAAACCCTGTGCCTTAACCAGCTTGGCGATTCCCCTGTTGAATTTCCAGTGCACGGTATTATAACCGAGCGCCAGAAAAAACGATATCATCAACTTTTACTACCGAATAAAGCTTCAAGCGGATGATTTTGTAAACTTTTTGCTGTCCAGACTTCCCATTTTTCAGAGAGATGGGCGGCCACTTCCTCAGCTTCTGTTTCATTTCCGAATCGGGCAAAAACACATGCGCCGGACCCGGTCATTCGGGCTTTTCCATATCGGCCCAATACATCAAGAGCCATAGCGATTTCAGGATAAAGTTTGATTGCAACTGGCTGCAAATCATTTTTACCGAAATCGGGTAAATTTTTATAGATACCGGGAAAGTCCGCCATTTTGATGGGTTCTGTGTTTCTTGTCAATTCTTTGGCGCGAAATATTGCCACTGTCGGAACGGAAACGGGTGGTTTGACGACAACGAAGTATCCGTCGGGTGTCGCGACAGGCGACAATTTTTCTCCGATGCCTTCGGCGTATGCGTTTTCACCGAAAATGAAAAAGGGAACGTCAGCCCCCAATTGCACACTTAATGACATCAACTCTTCTTTAGTGAAATCGCAATTCCAGATCCGGTTCAAAACGAGCAGGGTCGTCGCTGCGTCAGAAGAGCCTCCTCCCAGCCCGCCACCCATAGGAATGGATTTTTCTATTCGGATATCGACACCATACGAAAATCCGGGATTTTTAATACTGGCGGCCTTTTGCAACAGTCTTGCCGCGCGTATGACCAGATCGTCTTCTTCTGGTATCAGATTATTATCTGTAAGTCGTCTGATTTGACTGTCATCGCGACAGTCAAAATGAAGAGTGTCACAAAGATCGATCAACTGGAAGACGCTTTGCAGCAGGTGGTAACCGTCTGGACGTTGACCCGTAACGTGTAAAAAAAGATTGAGCTTGGCCGGAGCCGGACAATTATGTAAAAAGGGTTTCGACTTGTTCATTGCCGATTAAAAATTCCATTCATCGATAACCAGTTTCAAATTGATGTCAACGCCGTTTAGCGAGTCCTGATTCCCCTTGATCAGGTCAATGCGTTTTGGAAGCGGTATGGTCGGCCCATCAATCCAGCTTGCGTAATTGATTTGCCATCCATCTTTAGTGATCACCTGTGCCGATTTCGGCGTGGCGATAAAAGATTGTCCGCGGGAATCCGTTGCACAACCCTGCAGCCAGCCTTTCATGCCCGAGACAGGCAATGTCCAGCCGAGTTGGGATTTGATCAGTTCTTCAGCGTCAGGTGCGCTTGCCGGTGCCCGGTTGGGGGCGGTGAATGTCGCCATTTGAGGCGTAAGGTCTATTTTTGCCATCGTTTGTCCAAGGGGAGACATCAATGTCACGACGGTACGCTCCGGAGACTGATCCCAGCCGAATTTGCCGTGAAGCGATTCTTCCCTGCCGTCCAGCTTGTACTGAATGGAAAAACGTCCCCTGATATTGACGGTATCCACGCATTTGCGTGCCGTCTCACTGGAGAAAAGATTGACGGGGTTGATGGATTGCATGGTGGAACAACCCGTTAAACCGATAGTGATTACAATGACGGTGAAAAGCCCCGTTTTCTTCAGCAGATGGGAAAAAATGTTTTTCATCTTTATTCGAAAAGGAATGGCAGGATAAAATCGGGATACTGCCCGATTGGCTACATTGGAAAACATTCTATAACATACGGGAATATCAATTTGTAAAATTGTGTTGCCGACTTGACGAAATCGCGAATGGCCTGGTGAGCGATATCGGATTTTTATATGATCAAAGAAAATTTGTCTGATTCTGGCGCTATCGCCATTTCTTCCATTCCATTTGCACAAACGCTTGTTGTCTGGCAAAAACAGCATGGAAGGCACTCGCTTCCCTGGCAGAATACCCGGAATGCGTACAGGATCTGGCTGTCTGAAATCATGCTGCAGCAAACGCAGGTGGCAACGGTGATCCCTTATTATTTGCGCTTTCTGGAACGGTTTCCCGATGTTTACGCATTGGCGAATGCCGAACAGGAGGAAGTGATGTCGTACTGGAGCGGGTTGGGTTATTACTCGAGAGCCAGGAATCTTCATCGTTGTGCACAAATTGTCGTCGATGAATATAAAGGTATTTTTCCTTCCGATCCTGTCTTGCTCGAGGATTTGCCGGGAATCGGCCAGTCTACTGCTGCGGCTATCGCCGTTTTTTCTTCCGGCGTCCGGGCAGCCATTCTGGATGGCAATGTTGTCCGTGTTTTCTCGCGTGTTTTCGGTATTGCGGAGCAACCCGGTGACAAGAAAGCCAAGGAAAAATTATGGCAGCTTGCCTACGAATTATTGCCGGAATCCGATCTGGAAGCCTATACACAGGGGTTGATGGATCTGGGGGCAACCGTATGCGTCAGAAGCAGGCCGGATTGTTCGATATGCCCTTTTTCAACTTCCTGCGTAGCGCTGGCCGAAAACAGAATTGATGAGCTGCCTGCGAAAAAAACGAAAAAAGTCTCTCCCACCCGGAAAACGGTCATGCTGGTATTGCTATTCGACGGGAAAGTGCTGCTGGAGAAAAGGCCAGGGACGGGCATCTGGGGCGGTCTGCTATCCTTGCCGGAATGTGAGTTGCCAGAAGATGCCAGTAATGAAGAGATTGGGGATGTATCCTGGCTGAAATCGATAGCTTCTTCTTTTGGACAAACCTCTTCGTTCCAGTTTCTGGAACCGTTCACACACGTTTTTTCGCATTTCCGCCTTCAGATAACGCCTTGTCTGATCGGGCTGGACAGTCGACAGTTGCGAGCGGAAGAAGAAAAATATGTCTGGTATGACATGAACCGGCTGGATGATGCACCATTGCCTGCACCTGTGAGGAAACTTTTGAATGACTCACTGCGTCAGCAGGTTTTAAAGCTGATCGACTGATTTACCGGGAACCGGCCAGTTCCCGATGCCGGGTAACGACCTGTTCTTTTTTCGTGAAGTGACGGGCAAGTTGCTCGACCATGTAGACGGAACGGTGCTGTCCACCCGTGCAGCCGAGCGCAACAGTAAGGTAACTCCTGTTGTCGCGCCGGAAGGAGGGCAGCCATTTTTCGACAAATTCACGGATGTCTTTCAACAGCTCGGCGACGTCAGCTTGCGATTCGAGAAATTCGATAACAGGCTTGTCTTTTCCGGTCAGTGGCCTCAATCGCATGTCGTAATAAGGGTTCGGCAGGCTTCGTACGTCAAAAATAATGTCTGCATCAAGTGGGACACCGAATTTGAAACCGAAGGATTCGAAATGAAGCGTCAAAGGCGACTGTTCGATTTCGACCAGTTCCTTGACCCTGTTGCGCAATTCGTTCGAGTTGGAGTTCGACGTGTCGATCACCTGTCCGATCATCTGGATGTCGGACATCATGGCACGTTCTTCCCGGATGGCTTCCACCAGCGTCCGGTCATCGGAGAGGGAAGTCCCCTTGGGCAGCCGATGAGACAAGGGATGGCTTCGCCTTGTTTCCGAAAAACGGTTAATCAGCGAATGGTCGTCGGCTGTCAGAAACAGGACGTGAACACTATGTCCCTGATTCTTGAGTTCAATAACACTTTTCGGCAGGCCACTCAGCGATGCAGCGCTTCTGGAGTCTACCGCGACAGCCAGTTTGTCCTCGTTGTCTTCCAGTCTGGTTTCGACAAGTCTGGAAAGCAGGACGGGCGGCAGATTATCGACACAAAAATAACCGGCGTCTTCCAGTGCATTCAAGGCCACTGATTTTCCGGATCCCGATATACCGGTGATAATAATGATTTGCATGCTATGAGAGTGTTGAAATGAAAGTCATGCCAATTTCGACAGCCTACCACATCGTCATGGTAAAAAGGAGCGATTGATTAAAAGGGTTCATCCTTCATCATGGCCTTCCTCTGGCGTTCCATGAATTCTTCCATGGTATTGAAACCACGCAATTGCATAATGGTATTGCGCACGGCTGCTTCCAGCAGAACGGCGATATTTCTGCCCGCTGCAACAGGAATGACCGTTTTGCGGATAGGGAGTCCCAGAACTTCCTGTGTCGGGGAATGGATCGGCAAACGGTCGATATCTTCATCACCCGTTCGCATTCGGGTCAGATGAACGATAAGCTTCAACTGCATTTTTCTCCGGACAGCTGTTTCACCAAAGATGGCACGGATGTCCAGCAATCCCAGGCCGCGAACTTCCAGAAGATTTTGCAAAAGCATCGGAGCACGGCCTTCGATGACATTCGGTGCGATCCGGGAAAATTCGACGGCATCGTCTGCAACCAGCCCGTGATTTCGGGTGATCAGTTCCAGACCCAGCTCGCTTTTACCCAGACCGGAATCATTTGTAATGATGCGGCGACCACCGAGAACGTCCATAAATACGCCATGCATGATGATCCGCAGAGCGAGTTGTTTTGAAAGATAGACGCGAAGGTAATCGATTACCTCTGCCGCGGCCAGAGGGGTAGTGAAAAGAGGAATATTGTTTTCGTTGCAGATGGCAAGAATGTCGGGAGGAACATCAAGGTCGCGTGCGATGATGAGGGCCGGCGGATTGCAATCGGCAATTTCGTGAACCAGATACGCCCGGGATTCCGGCGACAGTCTTTCGTAGTAATTGATTTCCTGACGTCCGAAGACCTGAATACGCATTGGATGAATCAGGTTCAAATGACCTACCTGATCGGCGGCAAGTCCGCTACCGCTGGAAACCTGCCTGTTGCCACCATCGAGACCGGCAAACCAGGTCAACTTCAATGCATCTCTGTTGTTCGCGTATAAACGCTGGATGGTCAGGGAAATGGGTGTCGACATGGCATGGTCCGTTTATCAGGTGATCTCAGGAGGGAAGTTGCTGTCCGGGTTCCCAGTTTACGATAACATCGTGAATCCTTTCAGGATTGGCTTCGTTCGACAGGAACGTGCGGCATGTTCCGTCTGAAAACATGGCTGCGATTTCCGAAAGGATTTCCAGATGTTGCTGGGTAACATTATTGGGAATCAGAAGGAAAAACAGAAGATTGACAGGTTTTCCATCGGGA
>JAHYZB010000010.1:24283-62889 GCA_019424645.1 Oxalobacter formigenes | reverse complement strand
AAAGCCAGTCATTACCTTTCCGTCCCAAAACCCATGTCAAATTCTTCAGGACACTGCTATAATGCCCGCTTGTTCGGGGCGTAGCGCAGCCTGGTAGCGCACTTGCATGGGGTGCAAGGGGTCGGAAGTTCGAATCTTCTCGCCCCGACCAATAAAATCAGATACTTACAGAACCAGACTGTAAGCTCGGGTAGAAACAGTTATCGTCCTGTTTATTCTGCAGACACCCGATTCTTTTTTATTTCCCAACAACAATTTTATTCAGCTATGGTTTATTAGTACAAGCACGTCTGGCAAATATCACTTAGAATTAGCAGAATTTTTCATCTGTAAAAACAACAGCATCGCGATTGCAATATGTCAGTATAAGTGCATAATTGCATCGTGTTATTTTTTGAACCTGAAAGTGCAGTTTGCATGAAATCCGTCTGTGCCACACACTCCAGACAATTGATTAAGCCATGTTTTTATCCAAACCGTATTCATTACCGGAAACAAGCAGTTCCACTATATCCATCACCGTCCCAGGGCGCGAAATGGCAAGACCACTTATCTTGTGCGACTTCGACAACACAATCAGTACGAGCGATGTGACGGATACTTTGTTGCAGCGTTTTGGAATGCCTGGTCATGAAGAACTGGAAAACGACTGGGTTGCAGGCAAAATTGGTTCAAAAGAATGCATGAGCGGCCAGATTGGCCTTTTGAATGCCAGTTTTGACGAACTGAACGATTGTCTGAATCAGATCACGATTGATCCTCATTTTCCACAATTTTTAAAAACCGTCCAGAAATACAATATTGACTTGCATATCGTCAGTGACGGTCTGGATTATGCCATTGATGCGATCCTGCAGCGTTACGGACTGGAATCCATTCCTATCTATGCCAATCATTTGATTCAGACAGATGAACGCAGCTGGAAACTGGAATTTCCTTACGAAAGTGCAAACTGCAAGAAAAAAAGTGGACACTGCAAGTGCATTCATACCCGCCGACAGTCTGGCGACTCCCGGCGGATTATTTATGTAGGCGATGGTGCTTCCGATTATTGCGTTTCACATCAGACAGACTGGGTACTCGCGAAAAGCAATCTGATCGACTATTGTCGCAAGAACCAGCTGAACCACTCGCCGATCCAGAGTTTCGCAGACGCTGAAAAACTTCTGCCTGAATTATTGCCGGAAATCTTCGTGCCAGTCACTGAAGACGCCATCCTGATTTAAACCTGCCTGTTTGCATAATAATAAAATGATTCAGAATGCCGAATTCATCCTGCCTGGCAATCGCACAGGCGTTTTACTGATTCATGGTCTGACAGGTACTCCCAATGAAATGAGAATCGTGGGCAGGGGCCTGAATCGTGCCGGTTTCACTGTCTATGGCATGCAACTGGCTGGCCACTGTGGCAATGAAGCCGACTTGAACCAGACTACATGGGAAGACTGGTACAAAAGCGTTGAAGAAGCGGCATTCAAACTGAAAGAACAGGTCGATCATGTCTTTGTCGCCGGTTTATCCATGGGCGCCCTGCTTTCGCTGAAGCTGGCAGCCGAACACCCGGAATTTGTCAGGGGCGTCGGGGTTTACGGTGTCACATTCAATTACGATGGCTGGAGTATGCCTCTCTGGGCCAAACACCTTTTCTTTCTGCTTACATGGCTCAAGCGTTTCGGCCTGTTTCAGAAAACGTCTTTTCTGGAGCAGCCCCCTTACGGACTGAAAGACGAACGGATCAGGGCAACGGTGGCAGAAAGCATGGCCAGCGGAGACAGCACACAGGCAGGTCTGGCAGGAAACCCGTTTCCTGCACTGGCGGAAATGCAAAAACTCGCAGCCACCGTCAAGAAAGAGCTGCCGAAAGTTCATTCGCCATGCCTGATCCTGCATTCCAGCCATGACGATATCGCTGACATCAATACCAATGCGAAAGTGGTTGAAAGCAACGTTTCCGCCCCAACAAAATTCGTTCCGCTGGAAGACAGTTACCACATGATTACGATCGATCGGCAGCGCCGTCAGGTTATTGAAGAATCGATTGATTTTTTTGAGAAAATTGTGACATCTTACGATCTGGATTCCAACCTGCAACAAAGATGAATACACTGATTATTTTTACCTGGCTGGGCAATGTTATTCTCGACACACTGGGACAGCTTGCCTTCAAGCGGGCAGCAATTGTCTCCAAAGAAGGCGAAGGCTGGCATTATTGGGTCAACCTGTTTTCCAATGGCTGGCTATGGGTCGGCATCGGTGCGTATGTCGGCGAATTCCTGTTATGGCTGGCTTTCCTCACACTTGTTCCACTCTCGGAAGGAATTCTTCTCGGTTCCGTCAATATCATTGCCGTGATGGTAGTCGGCCGTATTCTGTTTAAGGAAAAGCTGACCCCCTTGCGTCTGACAGGCATCCTGCTCGTCGCGTCAGGCGTAGCTGTCGTGGGAGCATTTTCATGAAACGGATCACCTTTTATCTTGTCGGTTTTGCATTCCTGATGTTTTTCGACACACTGGGACAATGCAGCTTCAAAATGACGGCGATACATGCATTGCCTCTTACATTTGATTTACCCTGGCTGAGCCGGGTTTTCTGGCAACCCTATGTTTACATGGCTATTGGCGGTTACATCGGCGCTTTTTTCACCTGGATGACCCTGTTGAAACGTGCACCGGTCGGACCTGCGTTTGCCGCATCGCACCTTGAAGTCGTCACGGTCATGATCGCATCCGTCTGGATTTTCAATGAAGAAATCACTTTGCCGGGCCTGATCGGTGCTGCACTGATCGTAGGTGGTATCATTTGTCTGGCATTTGCCGAAAAAGAACTGGCTGACAAAGAGAAAGTAGAAGAAACCGGACAAGCACTGGAATAAAAATGGCGAGGCACTACGAGGTTCCCCCGACAGCAGGACTACCTCCCTCCATTCGTGATCTGTTCACAAGCGGAGGCGATCTCGCCGACATGGCTTTCCGGAAAACGGGATTGCCGTCACCACAAGTCGAATGTTCCGGTACGGCTTGCCTCGTCGTCGCGCTCAGTACGCTGAAAAAGTCCTCAACACGCAGTGAAGTCATTATTCCTGCCTATACCTGCCCGCTGGTCCCCATTGCAATCGCTCATTGCGGTTTGCAAGTTAAATTGTGCGATCTGGCTCCCGATAATTTCGATCTCGATATAAATCAGCTTGCGTCTCTTGTTACAGAAAACACGCTGGCAATTCTGCCGACCCATCTTGGTGGTCGTGTGGCCGACATTTTTTCGGTCAAGAAACTGGCTGATCCATTTGGCATAACGGTTATTGAAGACGCTGCCCAGGCACTGGGTGCCGACGTGGGCAAACACGGCGATATCACTTTTTACAGTCTGGCTGTCGGCAAGGGCCTGTCTACATTCGAAGGTGGCCTCATGACGGCAAATGAGGGCAAATTGCGCCAGCTGCTCTTGAAAACCAGTCAAGACATTATCCCATCCGATTTACCCTTCGAATTGCGCCGCTGTCTTGAACTGGCCGGATATACTTTTTTCTACAATCCGGCAGGCCTTCATTACGTTTACGGACAACCCAGAAGAAAAGCCCTTCTGGAAAAACATCCTGAAGAAGCGATTGGAGACGTTTTCGATTTCAATATCCCTTTGCACCGTGTCAGCCAGTGGCGTCAGAAAGTCGGGGCAAACGCCATGAAACGCTTACCCAAATTCATTGAACAAACCCGCATGCAGGCATTGAAAAGATGCGAACGACTCGACACTATTTCTGGCATCAAAGTCATTCGGGATAAGTATGATGTGAGTGGAGTGTGGCCATTTCTGATGGTTCTTATGCCAGACAGAATGACCCGGGATGAAGCATTGCAAAGTCTGTGGCCATCCCCGCTTGGCATCACGAGACTGTTCATGCATGCCTTGCCAGACTATGCTTACCTTGGAAAAATCGTCCGAGACACTTTTATCCCGAATGCACGTGATTTCGCAAACCGGATGCTGACGATATCAAATAGTCTCTGGCTGGATGATGACCGGTTTGAAAAAATATGTCTGTCACTGGAACGGGCTGTCAACGGAAAAAAATAATGTAATGTTTGCTCTTAACGCTGCAAGGCTGCCAGAACGCGCATATTGAATTCCTGCTGCTGTTTCTGCCATATTTGCAGCTCTTGGTCGGGCACAGGTTCCTGACCGTCCATCCAGCTCAGAAACCGTTTCCAGCGGTTTTGATACGTCCAGTTGGAAACCTCACCATTGATGTCACTCGCAATCAGTCGTGACTTCAAAACATCGATAATCCGCGAAAGATGTGGTTCTGTCATGCGCCCCTGATCCCAATTGGTACACACGGTCTCTTTCGAAAAAGCATCCTTGTCAATGGACAGATAAACCGGCGACTGCCGATGATGCTGGATTTCAACAAAAGCATCCACCAACTCGTCAGGTGAATCGAAGCGTCGGCCGGCACGACCCAGTCCGACCGTTTTCATCCAGCCGATATTGACGTCCATGCACCAGTAAGTCAGTTTTCCCTTATATAACGGCCTTAAACGGTTTTCCCACGCATGAGCGAGACCAATGTCACCGGATGTGATTCCCAGTACATGGATATGGCTGACCCGATCCATTTTCGCAACATGTGAAATCCAGGAACCACAATGAATGCCAAAAGGAAAACGCATATTGTCGGGATGATTATCGAGAACGACGAGTTCCAGAGAGTCTGACGGCTCAAGTCTGGCGCAGGCTTTTTCAACCAGCAATGCACTCACATGATGGAAATCCCCACTTCCCATGAGAACTGTCCCGTAATCCGGCGGCAATTCACGGTCTAGCAAAGCGTCCAGACGTCTGAATGTCTGCATGGAACAGCCATAGCGAATCTCGTCCTGCCATGCAGACAGATCGATGACAGCCGCTCCCGGAACATTACCGGTACTTCGGTCGAAATCGAGAATGACGGGCTGTGCCATAATATTCAATCAGTTTTTACTGGATGCTTTCGTTTCCTGCCACTGGCTGTCGCTTTCAAACAGGCGTTTGAAGCGGCTTAAAACGAATCTCAATAGTGGATTACGGATATAGACCGCATGCCTTGTAAACGTGAAACGGGCGCCAAGATACGATTTGATTTCCGGGTCAGTCCAGCCTGCGACATAAGTCTTCAGTCCCTTTTCAAGAGCATAATTCAGATTCTCGAACCAGCTCAGGAAATAAAGATTGCATTCGCGTGCAGCCGGATATTCCAGCCCGATGTATTTGTCGATCAGGATATCATTCTTGACGAAACAGATATTGTAACCAATCAGCTGACCGCCACGATAATAGGTAAAGATAACACTGTCTGACGACTTGTCCTGCAACAAAGCCGAGAAAAATTCTTTCGATAATAAATCGAAATGAATTTCACTCTGTTTGAAAACGTTCAGGTAAAGACGATAGTACAAATCCAGTGTTTCAGGCTCAAAAAAACAGGGATCGCCCCCGTTCAGAATGCGCACCTCGACATCACTCCGCTTTTTCAGTTTGCGCTTCAAATCCTTGCGGCGAGAACCGGACAAATGCCCCAGATAATCGGCTTCATCTGAATAATCGACGGGAAGCCATGCAAGGGCCTGCCCTTGCATGATCAGAAAACCCTGTTTTTCCAGTTCATCAATACATTGGCGAGAGTAGGCATTGTCCGAATCCGAAATCAGCGGAGACTCCTGCGGAATGTCCTTGACGATCAAAAAGGGAAAATGTTTTACTTGCGTCTGCTTCAGCCGAAGGGCAAACTCAGCTGGTGACATTGTTTTCGGAAAAAGACAATATTCCGAGACTGTCGATCCGACAAAACAGGAAAAAAAGCGGAGCCATTTTCCCCAGAAACGATAAAACGGAAGATGAAGGATTTTTTGCTGCAGGGCCGGTTCCATCGTCGTCAACAGATCGAAATTCATGCTGAAGGCCGGCACATTTCCTGCAACAGACGAAACGGAAAACCCTTCAGGAGGATATTGGATAAATTGACTGACCAGCGTATCGGGTTCCAGCTGATTCCGGTAAGACAATGCGAATCCCCGTTAAAAAATGCTAATCCCCTGTCCGGTAAAACCGGACAGGGGATTTGGTAAAGTTAAGCGTTTTTGGCTCTGGTGATCAGTTGATCCAGCAATGCCAGACCCTGATCGATTTCTTCAGTGGTGATGTGCAAAGATGGCGCCAGTGTAATGACGTTCTTGTAATAGCCACCCACGTCCAGAATCAGACCCATCTTCTTGCCCTTCCAGTCCAGATCGCCAGACAGGCCGATTTCAACCATCTTGTCGAGCAAAGCCTTGTTCGGCGTGAAGCCGTCATCGGTACAGATTTCGGCGCGAAGTGCCAGACCCAGACCGTCAACGTCACCGATTTCCTTGTGACGTTTCTGCAAATCCTTAAGACCTTCCAGGAAATGAGCGCCTTTTGCCATGACCATTGTTTCGTAATCCGTTTCCTTCAGCATCTGCATGACTTCCAGACCCAATGCAGTACCCAGCGGGTTGGACGCAAAGGTGGAATGGGTCGATCCCGGCGGGAAGACGGTTGGATTGATCAGTTCTTCACGTGCCCACAAGCCACCCAGCGGATTCAGTCCATTCGTCAGGGATTTGGCAAATACCAGAATGTCCGGAGTTACGCCGAAATGCTCTATCGACCACAATTTACCGGTACGGTAAAAGCCCATCTGGACTTCATCGACAACCAGCAAAATACCGTACTGGTCGAGAACCTTTTTGATCCCCTTGAAGAAATTCTTCGGTGGAACGACATAACCGCCGGTACCCTGAATCGGTTCAACGTAGAACGCTGCATACTCGGACTCGCCGACTTTGGGATCCCAGACACCGTTATATTCTGTTTCGAACAAACGTGCGAATTCATTGACACAGTGTTCGCCATATTCTTCAGCAGTCATGCCTTTCGGACGACGGAAAGGATACGGGAAGGGAATGAACTGTGCACGGTCGCCGAAATGGCCGTAACGACGTCGATAACGATAGCTGGAAGTAATGGCAGACGCACCCAGCGTACGGCCATGATAACCGCCTTCGAAAGCGAACATCAGACTTTTGCCGTGAGTGGCATTACGAACGAGCTTCAATGAATCTTCAATACTCTGTGAACCTCCGACGTTGAAATGGACACGTCCATCCAGACCGAATTTCGATTTCATGTCTTCCGCAACCATTTTCGCCAGCTGGATTTTCGTCGGATGCAGATACTGGCTGGCCGTTTGCGGCAGAGTGTCGATCTGTCTTTTCAGAACGTTATTCAGTCGTTCGTTACCATAACCGAAGTTGACCGCCGAATACCACATCTGGAGATCCAGGTAAGATTTTCCGGCCGTGTCATACATGTAACTCCCTTCGCAATGAGCGAAAATATTGGGATGTTCAACATAATGAACAGTATCGCCAAACGAACAGTATTTAGCTTCATCCGCCAGCAACTGAGCGTCATCAGGCACTTGCTGCCCGGCATGCAACTCATTCTTGGTCATTTTCATTCCTTTAAAAAAAGAGACCGAATTTCAATTATTAAAGAGCGTCCGCATGAAGGTACCCTTTTGGTAAAACGTTTTTCGTGACCGATTGTATCCACCCTTTTGAAAAAACCGTCAAGCTGGGTTGATCAATAAAAAACTCGGCAATGACTAAGAGGTAAAGTTACAATGCAATTACATCGGGTCGAAATGATAGCACGAATATTTTAAGGATTTTTCCTATAATGTTTAAGGAAATCAATACATATGTTTAGTATTCACATTTCCTTACAATTTGTTACACTTTGCCAACTATTCCCATAAAATCATTTGAATTGATCATTCCAAATACACTTCCATGAAAAAATACCGGATTGGCAGTCTGGGTTTGACGGTACCGGCCTGCCTGATTTTAGCGTCATTGAACGTACCTGTTCTGGCCGATACACTCACCATAGGCGCAGGCACTCACTACGCGAACACGCCATACAAGAAATACAATAATCATGGTGAATTCATGCCTGTCATCATGTATGACAGCGACCGTTTTTACATTGACGATGACGTTGCAGGCATTTATCTCGTCAAAAACAACACACATGAAGTCGATGTCGGTATCGGTATTACTGACCTTGAATTCAATAACGATCATGCCAACGGCGCCATGAAGAAATTGCGTGATCGCAAAATAACGGCGATGGCCAGCCTGAATTATCAGTACAAAACGAATATCGGCAATTTTTTTGCGTCTGTTGCAGCTGACGTACTGGACCGGCATAACGGTTTCACGGCAGACGCCAGCTATGAAGCCCCTTTCCAGATCGGGCGGTTCGGTATGGCCATCCGTGGAGGGTTGCAGTGGCAAAGCTCGAATTACAACAAATATTATTTCGGCATCAGCAAGGAAGAATCGCAATTCACAGGATTATCGTCTTACAATCCCGGAAGCACAGTTTCCCCCTACATAGACGCTTCGGCACTGTATTCCATCACGAAAAACTGGGGGATATTCCTGACCGGTCGCTATGAAAAAATGCCATCAGAGATCAAGGACAGCCCGATGGTCTCCCGTTCGGGAAACCTTGTCATCGAAAGCGGCATCACTTATTCCTTTTAGGAAAATATTTTTTCTGGATAGTACAGCCTGTTTCAAACATAATGAAACAGGCTTTATTCTATAGTGCATCCATAAACATCAAGGGTTTCGATTCAGTGAAATAAGAGGAAACTTCCCCGGAATAGATCTGATTGTTTTGAAGATCCAGTTTTTTGACAGGCGCTCCTTTACTGAAGTCCACTTTATCAAACGCAACCCAAATGACATTCGGTCTCGTCGCGGAATCAAAATAGTAAATCCGGTTTTTCTGATCCGATATGGTTCTCCAGATCGTGGAAGACAAATTGGGCTTGTCCGGAATGGAAATCCCCAGTGGGACACTGACCGCACGCGAAATGCTCATGACCTGTGCGACAGCCTGATAATCATAAGACCTTCCCGGTACGCCACTGATATAGTTCGGGTCCTCTTTTTTTGGAATGGCGTCGAGATAAAAAGAAGCTCTGGCAAACCTGTCGGAAGATTTGTTCGTTCCGGGAAGGAAAACAAAGCCACCGATTTCTTTCCAGTAATTATTGATGGCCAGTTGCTGGTTGTATACCGGAGAATTGGTCAGGACTTTGTATTCCCGTCCGTGATAAATATTCAGTTTGCCGTCGACATATTCGAAAATGGCAGAATCTCCTGTCGAGTCGGAAATGGACAAATGCAGACGCGGTTCTGAACCATTTGGAATGATTTTGGAAAAAACCAGATGTAACGGATTTTTTTGCTGTGCGGCCACCGCTTCCGAGACAGTGGCATAATGATCCAGAAAGTACTGAAGCCAGAGACTCAGGGCGAGGACCTTTTCCCTTCCGGATGGTTTTCCATAATCGGTTTCAACCAGAAAAAGCAGATTCGCGACAAGTCCCTTTTCATTCATGCCATCGGTACTCCCTGCACCATAACCGGAAGTGATAACGCTGCCGTATCTGGATTCCCAGTTCAGGGAATTCGGGCCCGCCAGTCCGTTGCGCACCATTCCCCTCGGGAAAATCCAGAGATCGGATTTCATATCCTCCTTCCAGTCCATATTACGGCCTGTCGCAACCATATTTTGTTCACCGACATATAAAATACGGGTACAGGCGAGTGCCGACTGGCTTGCCAGTGAAGTGCCAAACACGGTCATGATACCGAGTGCCAGAGCAGAAATCTTTTTTTTGCAAATCATGGTTTTTCCTTTGAGAAGCCTGTTTTAAACTTGTCTATTCTTTTTTCCCTCATCGATAATGCACGTAAAAAAAATTTCACTTTTTACATTGATCAATATCTCATCTTTTTTATTTCCCATCTGCATCTGATATCCTTGTGCAATGTATTTCGAGGCATATCCCGATTCTTTTATCATTTTCCGTTTTACGTACCAAACGAATTCATTCACAAGGACATTATCATGAGACGTCTGTTTTTCATTTTCCTGATCGCCCTGTTGGCAGCACCTGTTTACGCAGCTCCTGTTCAGGATGCTTCCATCGAAAAACTGCTGACATTGACCGATGCGAAAAAAATGCATGACTCTGTTATTGCAGATTCAGACGAAATAGTCGATTCGACTCTGAAACCCATGCTGATGCGTGAAAAACCGACTGCGGAACAAAAAGCGTTTGTCGATTCATTTTTGACGAAATACAAGAAAATAATCAGGGATGAACTGTCATGGGAAAAAATGATGCCATCCTATATCCGGATCTATCGTGAAACTTTCACCGAAAATGAACTGAATGATTTGATCGCTTTTTACGAATCGCCGACAGGAAAAATGTTTGTCGCTAAAACACCCGTCATTCTTGAAAAAACATCCATTGTGATGCAACAGAAAATGGTATCAATCCTGAGCAGGATGAATGCGATGCTGGAACAAACCATGAAGGAAATGCCCTTGAAACATTAAAGGGAAAATCCGGACAGATCGCAATATGACTGTTTTCCTTCACGAAATCATCCTGTCTGCATCAGGATTGCAGACAGGATTTGGCAGTCATTTGTGAATAACACTTTTTTTGCGACCGAGGCATGCAAAAAACAAAATGCTCCTGACTGAAACCGGTTCAGTACAGGAGCATTCATAATGCAGCCAATCAATTCAGTACCGGGCTTTCAACCTTCACGGGACGCAAGTTCTTGCCATTGCAGAACAGTTTCCATCCGGCATCCGACCGGTCCATCTCTCCATCTACAAACGATGCCCTGGATTTCACCAGTTTGCCCTGGCTGTTCTTTTCCATAAACTGGAAACACAACACGGAGCCATCCACATTGGACTGGACGGACTCAAGCTTCATGGACTGGCTATCGTCTATCTGGCTTCTCAGCATAAGTGCCGCCGTCAATGCCCTTCTCTGGAGCTTTTCATCGTGTCTTTCTTTTTCAATTTCCTCGTAAGGCTTCTCTACCTCATCCATGCGCAGATAATAACTGGTAGCGAAACCGGCAACGATTAGCAGCATAACTACAAGCAATATAATCTTGATTCTCTTCCCTCTTTTGGGACCCAGAGAATCGCAACGCGGACATTTTGGAATATCTTCCTCAACCTCTTCACCGCAAACTTTACACTTCACTTTTGCCATAAGTACACAACCTGTATCCAATTGAAGAAATGCCTAGTATATCAATTAATTTCTTCAGAAATACTCTTATTTAGCCGTTTTTTCTGGCTACCATGCCGATCAGTCCCGACATGCCTGTATGCCGCGGCCCTTCACTAATAAAGGCGTCATACGTTTTCAGATCAACAATATCAAGAGAAACGAAATACTCGCGAAGCATTTCTTCAGTATAAAGATGTTCGAGTATCGGAGGTCCTCCAGTCTTGTATTCCAGCTGTTTTGGAGAATAGCCCTGCAAAATCAGCAAACCGCCTTTTTTAAGGGTGCGTATGCAATTGGCAAACAGGCGCGTCCGCATATTCGGTGTTGCGAACTGAACGAAGATCACGACCACTGCATCGTATTTTTCTTCCTCCCATCCCCACTCATCCACACCGCTGACAAAATAATTGACGGAAACGCCCTTTTCCGCAGCCAGTTTTTCCGCCTTTTCAACCGCTTTTTCCGAGAGGTCAAAAGCATCGACCCCGGCACCAAGTTCCGCAATCCATACACTGTTTCTGCCCTCTCCGTCGGCAACCATCAATACCTTTTGCCCCGGATGAAAATACGCCCTTTTTTCAACAAGATAATCGTTTGGTTCAATTCCGAAAATATATTCAGGGCTGTCGAAAATCTCATTCCAGACTTTCGCAGGTTTGCTGGCTGGCTTGTCCATATTTTTATTGAGCGATAAATAAAAAATTATAATGACTGGATAGAACCTGATCAGGTTAATACGAAAAGTCCATATTTTCCATCCCTAAGATACATCGTTCAGGAAATGAAGCTTTTCAAGGAAATTAATCCAAAAAAAACGCCGGCATTGCCGGCGTTTTTTCATATCAGATTATTTTCAATGCAAATCCTTGTGTGGAGAATGTTTGGTATTTTCCTGAACCTCATCATTCTGTCCCTGACGACGATCCGGTGTCCCACGAGGTTTGGAGCGTCGTTCAGCGACACGTCGTTCACGGAATTCATTCAATTCCTGACTGGCTTTTTCATATAAATCTTTCGGCTTGTCCATTTCATTGTCCCATCATGTAAAAATAAGTGATCCTTGATCATGCTTCAAAATCGGTCGTTTCTGGAAACCTTCGATGATTTCCCTTGATCAACATATTAACTTCGGATTCATTCCCGACATTTGAAATGGATCAAAAGTATCAAATATTTCCCTTTGTCAAAATTTTACAGGTCAATCGGCTCCACATTCCAGATGTTGCGGGCATACTCGGAAATGGCGCGATCCGCCGAGAAATACCCCACACCAGCCACATTGGCGATCGCTTTCGTATCCCAGCGAATCGTCTGGCGATACAGGGTATCCACCTGTTTTTGCGTTGCCATATAACTTTCATAATCCGCCAGCACCAGATAACGATCCCCATAATTGATCAGTGAATCGTAAATCGATCTGAATCGCCCCGGTTCATCAGGCGAAAAGAAGCCATCCCGAATCTGGTCCAAAGCCTGTTTCAACTCCGGTATCCGTTCATAATATTCACGCGGCTGGTAATTGTTGGCCTTTATCTGCTCAACCTGCTCCGCCGTATTGCCGAAAATGAATATATTGTCCGACCCGACACGTTCCATGATTTCGATATTGGCCCCATCCAGTGTGCCGATCGTCAATGCACCGTTCGCCGCCAGTTTCATGTTGCCCGTACCGGACGCCTCGGTACCGGCCATCGAAATCTGTTCGGACAAATCCGCTGCCGGGATGATCATTTCAGCCAGACTCACCCCGTAATTCGGAATGAAAACCACTTTGAGCTTGTCACCGATATCTTTGTCATTATTGACCTTGACGGCGACATCATTGATCAGTTTGATAATGTCTTTTGCCATCTGATAGGCCGATGCCGCCTTTCCGGCAAAAATGATGGAACGCGGAACCCAGTTGACGTCCGGATTGGCCTTGATCTGGTTATAACGTGTAATCACATGCAACACATTTAACAGCTGACGTTTGTATTCATGAATCCGCTTGATCTGGACATCGAAAAGTGAATCCGGATTCAGGTTGACATTCAATACATTTCTGACCCAGCGTGCCAGCCGTTGTTTGTTCTGGCGTTTGACTGCCTTGAAGCTGCCCAGAAAAGCGGGATCGTTTGCATACGGTTTCAAACGACCGATTTCTTCAAAGTGCCTGCGCCAGTTTTTTCCGATCCGGTCGTCGATCAGTTCGGATAAAAACGGATTGGCCTGTGACAGCCAGCGGCGTGGCGTAATGCCGTTGGTGACATTCGTGAAGCGTTCCGGAAAGATTCGGGCAAAATCGGCAAAAATCGACTCTTTCATCAGTTCCGAATGCAATTCGGATACACCGTTGACCTTGTGACTGGCGACAACAGCCAGATAAGCCATCCGCACACGGCGTTCACCAGCTTCATCGACCAGTGAAACCCTGCGCAAAAGATCATTGTCGTTTTCAAATTTCTGGGCAACCATCGAGAGAAATTCGTTGTTGATATCGAAAATGATCATCAGATGGCGCGGCAGGATACGACCCAGCATTTCAACCGTCCACGTCTCAAGCGCTTCGCTCATCAGGGTGTGGTTGGTATAGGAGAAAATCTGCTGTGCCAGCGACCATGCCTGTATGAATGAAACACCCTGCTCATCCACGAGAATACGGATCAGCTCCGGAACAGCCAGTACCGGGTGCGTATCGTTCAGATGGATGGAAATCGTTTCGGCAAGATTGTCAAAACTGGCGTGGTTGAGCTGATGGCGACGGATCAGATCCTGCAAACTGGCCGAAACAAAGAAATATTCCTGCATCAGGCGCAATTCCCTGCCCGAGGCCGTCGAATCATCCGGATAAAGCACCCGGGTCACGTTTTCCGACATATTTTTCGCTTCAACGGCTCCGGCATAGTTGCCCTTGTTGAATGCCGACAGGTTGATTTCCGATGTCGCCTTGGCTGACCACAGGCGCAAGGTCGTTGCACATTCGGTGTCATATCCAGGGATAATGGTGTCGTACGCCATCGCAAGAACGCGATGGGAATCCACCCATCGTGCCCGCCCATTTTGCTGTTCGACATGGCCGCCATACCGGACATTGAACTGCAGTTCCGGACGTGGAAATTCCCAGGGATTACCTCTGGTCAGCAACCAGTAATCGGGTGTCTCTACCTGATATCCGTCGATGATTTCCTGTTTGAACATGCCATAGTCGTAACGGATACCATAACCGATATTGGCAATATTCAAGGTCGCCATCGCATCCAGGAAACAGGCTGCCAGACGTCCGAGGCCACCATTGCCCAACGCTGCGTCAGGCTCGTAACTGGTGATCTCTTCCATATCGACAGCCAGATCCCGCAAGGCTTCTTCCATGTCTTCCCGGATATCCAGACATTCCAGCGCATTCTGGAAAGTACGCCCGATCAGAAATTCCATTGAAAGGTAATACACGACCTTGCTGTTCTGCGTATAGTAAGCCGTATTCGATTTCATCCAGCGTTCCACCAGCCTGTTACGCACAGCCAGTTCAGCCGCCAGCAACCAGTCGCCGCGCGTTGCCGTCAGTGGAATTTTTCCCGACCGGTAGCGCAGATTGTTCGAGATGGAACGCTTCAATGCTTCCACATCGCTGGCCAGATATCCTTCATGCAAAGGCTTTTCCATACTCATATTTTCTCCAAAGAAATCCGGGACAAAAAAACGCTTGTGAACGCCATTTTCTGAAACTGGACTCAATCACATGACCGATTGAAAAAAAGATTCGTTTATCAAAAAACACATGATAAGAAATATAACCGTTCAGGCAGTTTTCCTGCAAGTGCGACACTCAAGCATTTTCCTGCAAAATCGGCGAAATTCAAACCAGTTTCACGAAAAATCTTGCTTTTTAAAGAACTTTTATTTTTTTATAGAGTGAAACGTACTGTTCTGCGGAGTGTCTCCATCCAAACGATTGCTGCATGCTGCGTTTCTGGACTTTTCTCCATTTGGACGGTTTGCCAAAAAGAGCGAACGCGCGCAGGACAGCCGATTCGAATGCAGAAACATCGAACTGCTCGAATGTAAAACCGGTCGCCTTGTCTTCAACCAGATTCTCCAGAGTGCAATCGGTTACCGTATCGGCGAGACCTCCGACCCGGTGAACCAGAGGCAAGGTACCATAAAGCGAACCGTACATCTGAACGAGTCCGCAAGGCTCGTATCGGGAAGGGACCATGACGACATCGCTTCCGGCAAAAATACGGTGTGCCCTCAATTCATCGTACCCGATACGAACGGCGATCTGGCCGGGATAATCGCGTGCAAAATTTTCAAACTGTTCTTCCAGCCAGCGTTCGCCATTTCCCATAATGATGGCCTGGCCACCATTGGCAATAATCGCATTCATGCCTTCGACAACCAGATTCAAGCCTTTTTGGGAAGCGAAACGGCTGATGACACAGAAGACCGGTTTGTCGCTCTGTGAGTCAAGCCCCATTTCTTTTTGCAGCGCCAGACGGCATTTTTTCTTTCCTGTCATCGATCGGACAGAATAAGGTGCCTCGATATTTGTATCCGTTTTGGGGTTCCACTGGCTTGTATCGACGCCGTTCAGAATACCGACAAGGTCGGCGGAACGGAACTGGACAATACCTCCCAGACCGCAGGATTGTTCACCATACTGGATTTCTTTGGCATAGGTCGGACTGACAGTCGTCACCTTGTCGGCATAGTAGAAGCCTGCCTTCAGAAATGACACCTGTCCGTAAAATTCGATGCCATCAGGATTCAACATGGAAAAAGGCAGATCCAGCTCACTGAACGTATAGGATGGAAAATTACCCTGATAAGCCATATTGTGAACGGTAAACACGGTTCCGACCGCTCTTTCGCCACTTTTCCACTCCAATGCCTTGATATAGGCAAATGCCAGACCTGCATGCCAGTCGTGTCCATGAACGATATCCGGTTTCCAGAACCAGTCGAATCCTTCGACTAATCTTGCGGCACACCAGCCTAAAAGTGCAAACCGGAGATGATTGTCGGCGTACGGTTGTCCGTTCGCATCGTTATAAGGATTGCCCTGCCGGTCATAGAGATCGGGCGCATCGATGTAATAGACGGGAATGCCTGTATCCGGCATTTTGCCGAACATCAGTTTGACAGAACGTGCGCCGAATTTCGCAGGCAATTCCGCAACCAGATGCTGGTCGAAAATGCCATGTTTGAATTCAGGGAATCCCGGCACCAGCATTCGGACATCGCAACCTTCTTTATTGAGTTCAGGAGGCAACGCAGCAGTAACATCCGCCAGACCGCCGGTTTTCAGCAATGGAAAAATTTCGGAACAAACGTGTAAAACCCGCATCAGTGACCTTTTTTCCTGTCGTGTTCAAAGACTTATTCAACTTTTGGAATATGTTCAAAATTGTAGAGTTTTGCGAACATTTCCTGTGTAACCAGGACAACACCATTGGGACTTCTGTAAAAACGCTGGGCATCCAGTTCAGGGTCTTCACCGATAATCGTTCCTTCCGGAATCCGGCATCCCCTGTCGATAACAACCTTCTTCAGCTTCGACCCCTGCCCTATTTCACAATTCGGCAAAACGACTACCTGATCGAGATTGCAGAAGGCCTGCACTCTCACTTTGGAAAACAGGATGGAATTGGACATTTTTGACCCGCAGACAATACAGCCCCCCGAGACCATCGTATTGGAAATGACACCATCCATTCCATGTGGGTCGGGAACGAATTTGGCGGGAGGTTCCTGTTCCTGATATGTCCAGATCGGCCAGTCTTCGTCGTAAATGTTCAGCTGTGGCATATTAGACGTCAAGTCCAGATTGGCTGACCAGAAAGAATCGATTGTTCCCACATCGCGCCAATAGGGAGGAACGAACTGTGCCGAAGGAACGCAGGACATGGAGAAATAGTGTGCCATTGCATTGCCCTGTCCGACGATCTTAGGAATGATGTCCTTGCCGAAATCATGCGAAGACGTATTGTCTCCACAATCTTCATCCAGCAAACGATAAAGATAATCGGCATTGAAGACATAAATACCCATACTCGCCAGAGATTTGTCGGGATTATCCGGCATGCCTGGCGGATCGGCCGGTTTTTCGAGAAAACGGGTGATTTTCCGGTTTTCATCCACATCCATAACGCCGAAACCGGCAGCATCCTCTCTCGGCACTTCAATGCAGGCCACTGTACAGGGCGACTTGCTTTCCACATGATCCAAAAGCAGCATCGAGTAATCCATTTTATAGATATGATCGCCTGCCAGAACCAGAATGTATTCAGGTTCATACGAACGCAAAATACCCTTGTTCTGGGCAACGGCATCCGCTGTTCCCCGATACCACAAGCCTTCTTCCATCTGCTGCCCGGCCGGCATCAGATCGACAAATTCATTCTGTTCACCACGAAGGAAACTCCAGCCACGCTGCAAGTGACGGATCAGGGAATGGGGGCGATACTGGGTTACGACGCCGACGCGACGTATTCCTGAATTGATGCAATTGGAAAGAGCAAAATCGATAATCCGGAATTTGCCACCGAAATAGACTGCCGGTTTTGCCCGGTTATCAGTTAACTGATGAAGCCTCGTACCACGTCCACCTGCCAGAACCAGAGCGATGGTACGCTTGGGCAACTGACTGGCTACAAGCATTTTATCTTCGACAAATCTCATTCTGCTCCCCGGTGCGATTTAATTTTTATTGACAAAAACATACCGCTTATATTCTTCAATTTAACATACACTGATGGATGTATATTAAATTTGCCTGCTGTGTTACAAAAAACTCAGGTCACGACTGACGGTTCTTTCATCCCTGTATAAAATTTGATTTTTGCAACCGTTTCAGCAATATCGATCAATTCACCCAGAGCCTTTTGCATTTCCATATCAAGCAAATCTTTCTCATACCGGTCGAAATACACACGAACCGTCGCTCCGACCGTTCCCGTTCCGGACAATCTGAAAACAATACGAGAGCCATCCGTAAAGAAAATCCGGATACCCTGTCTTTGGGAAACGGCCCCATCAACCGGATCGGTATAGCTGAATTCATCTGCCCTGTCGATAACATAGGTGACAAACCGTTTTCCGGAGAGGGAACCCAGCTGCATACGCAAATTTTCCATCAGCTCTTCAGCCCGCTTGCTGTCGATATTGACGTAATCGTGTCGGGAATAATAATTGCGGCCGAATTTTTTCCACTGGTCTTTTACGATATCCGCAACCGGTTTCTTCGTCACAGCCAAAAGATTCAGCCAGAAAAGAATCGCCCAGATACCGTCTTTTTCACGGATGTGGTTCGAACTGGTGCCGTAACTTTCCTCACCGCACAAGGTAATTTTGTTATCGTCGAGCAGATCGCCGAAGAACTTCCAGCCCGTCGGCGTCTCGAAACAGGGTACATTTAAAACAGCTGCCACTTTGTCGGCCGCTGTCGATGTGGGCATGGAACGGGCAACACCGACAATGCCTTTCGAATAACCGGGAATTACAGTCGCATTCGCCGCCATAATCGCCAGACTGTCGGACGGTGTGACCGCAATATTCCGGCCGACAATCATGTTCCGGTCGCCATCGCCATCCGTCGCAGCACCCATATCGGCGGCATTTGGCCCGTGCATGAAATCCATCAGCTCTTTGGCATTGACCGGATTCGGGTCAGGATGGTGTCCACCGAAATCTTCCAGCGGGATATTGTTGACAACGGTTCCTTTCGGTGCACCGAGCATACCTTCCATGATTCTCGTCGCGTAAGGGCCGCAAACCGCGTGCATGGCATCGAAGCGCAGTGTAAAACCAGCCGCAAACATCTTTCGTATCGCATCGAAGTCAAAGAGCGATTGCATCAGTTCGGCATAATCCGTTACCGGATCGATCACCTTGATCGTCATGCCATTCATTTCAGTCGTGCCCAGGCGACCAAGGTCAACGTCAGGCGCATCGACAATCTTATATTCCGTAATGGATTTCGAACGGTTGAAAATGGCATTCGTCACTTTTTCCGGTGCCGGACCACCATTGCCGACGTTATACTTGATACCGAAATCCCCGTCAGGGCCGCCCGGATTATGGCTGGCCGACAAAATAATACCGCCGAAGGTTTTGTATTTGCGGATGATGCAACTGACAGCCGGGGTCGACAGGATACCATCCTGTCCGACCATGATTTTTCCGACGCCGTTGGCTGCCGCCATTTTCAGGATGATTTGTATGGCCGTGCTGTTGAAATACCGGCCGTCTCCACCCAGCACAAGCGTCTTGCCCTTGATGTCACCGACAGAATCGAAAATGGACTGGACAAAATTCTCGAGGTAATGCGGCTGCTGAAACACAGAAATCGTTTTGCGCAGACCGGATGTGCCCGGATTCTGGTCGTTAAAAGGGGTCGTGCTTATTGTCTGGATGGACATATATCTGCTCCCGTATTTGATTTGAACGACTCGCAATCAGATACCTCTGTACAGTCTTTGCATTCGCAACAGACTGTACTGTCATCTTAGCAAGATTGTCATGGAACCGCCAGTAAAATGGAGTTTCCGGGCAGCAATACCTGAAATTCCAGATTGGATTTGACTTCAAACGTATCACTGCTGTCAGCCTGCACCTTCCACCGGCCCGGCGGCAACCGGAAAATGATGGAATGCAGCGAGGCATTCAACAATATAAGGCAGGTATTGGGAGGGTTATTGGTACGTATCAACATTCCCATGCAAAAAAGGCTTTTGTCAGTCCATGCGCTGCCCATTTTTTCCGACCCGGTCGGGGATAACCAGCGGATAACGGCATCGGTATTGTCGAAGGTCATATTGTCTTCAGTAAACCATTTACTCTGCCGAAGTGCCGGATAACGCTTGCGCAAGGCAATCAGACTGGCGACAAATTCCTGCAACGACGTGTCCGCCTTTTCCCAGTCCAGCCATGTCAGTTCATTATCGTGGCAATACGGATTGTTGTTTCCCTTCTGGGAATGGCCGAATTCGTCACCTGCCACGAGCATGGGCGTTCCCTGCGAGAACAACAGTGTCGCCAGCAAAGCCCTGCGCAGTTTCTTTCTGCGCAGGATGACTTCACTCAAAGTCGCCTCTCCCTCCTGTCCACAATTCCAGCTCAGATTATGGTCTGTCCCGTCCCGGTTGTTTTCACCATTGGCTTCGTTGTGCTTGTGGTTGTAACTGACGAGATCCATCAGGGTAAATCCGTCATGAGCCGTGATGAAATTGACGCTGGAAATAGGCTGTCTTTCCTTGTGCCGGAACAAATCGGCCGACCCGGTAAATCGGCGGACGAATTCACCCAGAGATGGACCCTGATGAAGCCAGAAAGATCGCATGATGTCGCGATACTTGTCATTCCATTCCAGCCAGCCAAACGGGAAATTCCCAAGCTGGTAACCGTCCGGGCCCAGATCCCAGGGTTCGGCAACCAGTTTTACCTGAGTAAGGACAGGATCTTCGGCAATTGCCCTGAAAAAGCCGGAATTGATTGAATACTGAATATGGTCCCGTGCCAGAATGGGCGCCAGATCGAAACGAAAACCGTCGATATGGAACTCCTCGACCCAATACCGGAGAGAATCCATCACCATCTGCAAAACCCGTGGATGGCCCAGATTCAGGCAATTTCCGCATCCGGACCAGTTTTCATACCGGGCAGGATCATCCGGCACCAAATGGTAATACATGGCGTTATCGATACCCCGGAAAGAGAGCGTCGGTCCCCTTTCATCCCCTTCTGCTGTATGGTTGTATACCACGTCGAGAATGACTTCGATTCCACGCCTGTGCAATGCCTTGATGGCATCTTTCAGTTCGGACATGGGGGTCGTGCCGGGCCGTCCTGACCAGTAAGCATTCTCGGGCGCGAAGAAACCGATCGTGTTGTAACCCCAATAATTGACGAGTCCCATTTTTGTAAGACGTGCCTCGTTTGTTTTGGAAAACATCGGAAGCAGCTCGACAGTCGTTACGCCAAGCTTTTCAAGATAGTCCAGAACGACAGGCTCAGCCAGTGCTGCGTATGTTCCGCGGATATTTTCAGGAACGTCCGGATGCAGTCTGGTGAATCCCCTCGGATGCAATTCGTATAAAACCATTTGCGCCGTCGGAATGCGGGGCGAATCGACATTTTCCCAGTCGTAAACTTCGTTGACGACCTTGCCTTTCAGGGCGAATACCGCTGTATCGATCTCAGATTCGCCTGAAAACGCATCCTGCCCGTCATATTGCCCAACGACCTGACGTGCATATGGGTCGAGCAGAACCTTGTTCGCGTTATATCGCATGCCTTTTTCCGGAGCATATTCACCACAAACACGATAGGCGTAAACAAGCCCCGGACTGGCGTCTGGCAAATATCCGCTCCATACACCGTCTTCCACGGATGGTATCGGCAAACGCACTTTTTCTTCCAGACCGACTTCATCGAAAAGACAAAGCGTGACCGATTGCGCGGAAGGAGCAGCCAAAGCGAAATTGATGCCTTTTCCGTCCCAATGGGCACCGAGTGGTGACGATGAACCCGGTTGCAACTGAACAAAATCATCCATTTGCATCACTCCTCTTTTTTGACCAGCATGCACGTTGCCAACGGAGGTGCCGTCACTTCCACAGACCAGTCAAAGCCATTGCAGGCAATCGGCTGCGCCAGCAACTCATTGTTGTGAATACCGCTACCACCATAAATGAGGGCATCGGTATTGATGATTTCGCGATACCAGCCCGATTCCGGAACGCCGAAACGGTATCCGTATCTGGGAACAGGCGTGAAATTGCTCATGACGATGACGAACCGGCCATTTTCATCCTTGCGTATGAAAGAGAAGACCGAACTGTCCAGATCGTCGTGGATGATCCATTCAAAGCCGTCGGAATCGAAGTCCCGTTTGTACAGAGGCGGGAAATCGCGATAAACGGTATTGAGATCGCGGATCACGCGCTGTACTCCTGCATGGAAAGGATATTGCAAAAGATTCCAGTCAAGGCTGCCATTCGAGTTCCATTCACTGTACTGCCCGAACTCACCGCCCATGAACAGGAGTTTCTTGCCCGGAAATCCCCACATGAAACCGTAATACGCTCTCAGGTTGGCAAAACGTTACCATTCATCCCCCGGCATTTTGCCAATTAGCGATCCCTTGCAGTGAACGACCTCATCATGTGAAAGCGGCAAAATGAAATTTTCGGCATAGGCATACATCAGCCCGAAACGCATTTTGTCGTGATGGTATTTACGATGAACAGGGTCTTCATGCATGTAATCCAGCGTATCGTGCATCCAGCCCAGATTCCATTTGTAATGAAAACCGAGGCCACCGTCCCAGACAGGACGGGAAACGGATGGGAAGCTGGTCGATTCTTCCGCCATCGTGACCGCTTCCGGCCTCTCGACTCCCACGATTTCATTCATTTTGCGCAAGAACGCAATCGCTTCCAGATTTTCCCGGCCACCGTATTTGTTCGGAACCCATTGTCCCGGAGCCCGGCTGTAATCCCGGTAGAGCATGGACGCCACCGCATCGACACGAAGGCCATCCACCCCGTAACGCTCGATCCAGTACAAGGCATTGCCAACGAGATAATTGCTGACTTCGGTACGACTGTAATTGTAAATGACGCTGCCCCAATCCTGATGAATCCCTTCCTTCGGATCGGCGTACTCATAAAGGGCCGTCCCGTCAAAATTAACGAGTCCATGCGCATCGGCCGGGAAGTGAGCCGGAACCCAGTCGAGTATGACACCGATCCCATTGTCATGTGCTGTCTGCACAAAATACCTGAAATCCTCCGGTGTGCCGAAGCGGGCTGTGGGTGCATATAGGCCAGTCGGCTGGTATCCCCATGAATCGTCCAAAGGATGTTCATTTACCGGCATGAGTTCGATATGCGTGAAAGCAAGGCTTCTGACGTATGGAATCAACTGTTCCGCCAGTTCCCGATAACTCAGCCAGCGACGCCCGTCCTGTGGTAATCGCCAGGAACCCAGATGCACTTCGTAAATACTGACAGGCGCATCGAGCGCATTGGCATTTTTGCGTTTTTTGTCAGACGCAATGAGAGGAGGTAACCAGTGGACGACTGAAGCCGTGTCGGGTCGCAACTGTGAACGGAAAGCATATGGATCGGCTTTAAGCTGTATCTTTCCATCTGAAGTCAGGATTTCATATTTGTAGAAATCACCCGGCAAGACATGAGGAATAAACATTTCCCAGACGCCACATTCATAACGGAAGCGCATGGCGTGGCGACGCCCGTCCCATCCATTGAAGTCACCGACGACGGAAACACGTCTGGCATTCGGCGCCCATACGGCGAAACTGACGCCATGAACACCTTCCACCTCAACCGGATGTGCCCCCAGTTTTTCATAGGGACGATGATGCGTACCTTCAGACAGAAGCCAGACGTCGATATCGCCCAAAACAGGAGGGAAACGATACGGGTCTTCCATTTCCTGGACATGATCGCCCCAGTCGATTCTAAGGCGATAGGAAAACAATTCCTTCCCCTCCATTTCGGCGACAAACAAGGCAGTATCTTCCCATCTTTGCAGGGGTGCAATTTCCTTGCCTGTAAAAAAGTCGATAACAGAGACGGAAATGGCTTGTGGAAGCAATGCCCTGACAACAAGTTTCCCTTTTTCCCTGTGCATTCCCAGCACGGTAAACGGATCTTTGTAATCGCCACGAATGACGAGTTCCAGCACTTCAGGCGTCACTGCATTTCGCATCGCATTTCCTTCAGGTCCGAGAGCTTCGATTTTTTCGGGGTATCTCTTTTATCTTACCCCATCCCCTCTCATGAAATGCAGAACTTTCTCAGAAAAACGATGCCTTCCGAAAAAAGGTGATCTGTTTATGGCATGAATATAACGTTTTTACATATTCGGGTAATTCGGACCGCCTCCACCTTCCGGGGCGATCCAGACAATATTCTGTGTCGGGTCCTTGATATCGCAGGTTTTGCAGTGCACACAATTGGACGCATTGATCTGCAAACGTATTTTCCCATCGGGATCCGTCACGAATTCATAAACGGCTGCAGGACAATAACGGGCTTCAGGGCCGGCATACCTGGCAAGATTGACCTCAACAGGAATATCCGGATTTTTCAGCGTCAAATGAGCTGGCTGGTTTTCCTCATGCATCGTACCGGACAGGTAAAGTGATGAGGGGATATCGAACGTCAGCTTGCCATCCGGTTTTGGATATTCGATTGGTTTGCACAGGTTGGCAGGCAAAAGATATTCGTGATCCGCTTTTTTCCTGTGTAGCGTCCAGGGTGCTTTCCCCCTGAAAATGACCTGATCGATACCGAACATCAGCGTTCCCCAGTACAGATTGGTGCCCATCCATGGTTTGAAATTGCGCATTCTGTACAGTTCATCATAAAGCCAAGACCGTCTGAAAGCATCCGGATAAGCCTGCAAAACATCCTGCTTCCGACCTTCATCGATGGCAGAAAAGGCCGCTTCGGCAGCGAGCATACCCGTTTTAATGGCGGAGTGAATGCCTTTGATCCGCCCCCCGTTCATGAAACCGGCATTGCAGCCGAGCAGGGCGCCGCCGGGAAAAGCGACTTCCGGCAAGGCCTGAATGCCACCCGCCGCAATGGCACGCGCACCATAAGCGAGCCTTTCACCCCCTTCCAGAAAACAGGAAATAGCTGGATGGGCTTTATAACGCTGGAATTCCTCAAAAGGAGAAAGATAAGGGTTTTTATATGCCAGCCCGACAGTAAAACCGATAGCGACCTCATTATTATCCATGTGGTACATGAATGAGCCGCCATAGGTATCGGCATCCAGCGGCCAGCCTGCCGTATGCACGACCAGACCGTTCTGGTGAACCTCAGGCCGGACTTTCCATATTTCCTTTATCCCGATGGCATAACCTTGAGGATCACATCCGGCATCGAGCTCATATTTTTCAATCAGCTCCTTACCCAGTTGTCCCCGTGCTCCTTCCGCGAACAGTGTATATCGCGCGTGCAGTTCCATCCCAAGCTGGAAATTATCCGTCGGTTTTCCGTCCCTGCCGACTCCCATATTACCGGTCGCGACACCTTTGACAGCGAGATTATTGTCATAAAGCACTTCTGTCCCAGCGAACCCCGGAAAAACATCCACTCCCAGCTCTTCTGCCTGCTCACCCAGCCATCGGACGAGATTGGCCAGGGAAATGACAAAATTGCCATTATTGTGCATTGCCCTGGGCAACATGAAGTTGGGGGTTTTGATCGCCCCGTTTTTGCTCAAAAAGAGAAAACGGTCTTCCGTGACAGAAACGGACACAGGAGCACCCTTCTCTTTCCAGTCAGGCAGCAATTCAGACAAGGCCCGAGGGTCCATAACCGCACCGGACAAAATATGCGCGCCCAGTTCAGCTCCTTTTTCAAGCACACAAACGGAAAGGTCCTGCCCGTTTTCTGCAGCAAGCTGTTTGAGACGTATGGCCGCCGACAGCCCGGACGGGCCGCCTCCGACAATCACGACATCGTATTCCATGGCTTCGCGCGGGCCGAATGCATTAGTGCCCTGCGTATTTTCTTGAGTCATGCGTTACCAATTTTTAAGGTTAATCCAGACGTGCCGATAATGGAGCTTATCGCAAAATCATGACATGATATTGGCTGATGTCCAAAATTCAAAGTATTAAAAGGAGAAAATTCATTATGACGAGTGACCCTGTATTATCCGACAAAAAGCTTGTTTTTGTTTCACGCATTCCGATTCGCTGGGGCGATATGGATGCAATGGGTCACGTCAATAACGTCACTTTTTTCCGTTATCTGGAACAGGCCCGAATCGAATGGTATTCCAGTATCGGCAGGAAACATGCTGGCTCGGAAACGGTCGTGGTCAGCTGCTACTGCAATTACTATATGCCTGTGGTTTATCCCGGCGATCTTGAAATCAGAACCTATGCAGGTTCACCCGGACGTTCCAGTTTTGAAATCGTACAGGAAATCCGGCGCACCGATACACCGGAAGTGCTGTGTGCTCTGGGCGGCTCGAAAGTCGTGTGGATCGATATCGAAACCGGCAAATCGATGCCAATCCCTCCCGAAGTACGCCGGTTGATGATGCCGTAAACGTTCCTGAACTATTTCGACCAAAGCAGTCCAACCGGATATGAAAAAACCGGTTGTAACAAATTGATACGCTTTTACTTGTGCAAGCTCTTTCATTCAGGCAACAAAAGCGGTAAGGTCATTTCCCGGGAGGGGCCTGGCCGAATCCGTTATAATGTGCCCCCTGCAGACCCCGGTTTGACAAAAACAGGTCCTGCAACCTGACATATAAACCCGGCAAACATCCGGAAAAACAAGAATAAAGTCCCTTCAATGAAAACCAAAGAAGAAGCACAACTTGAAAAAGTATTTCCTTTTGGCTCGAAGGGTCTGATCGCCTTTCTGGCTTTTCTGAACGCTTTCGTCCCCCTGTCCATCGATCTGTATCTGCCAGCCATGCCGACGATGGCCGAGTATTTTTCCGCCACACCGGAACTCACGAATTTCACGCTCAGCTTTTTCATGTTGTTCTTTGCAATCTCGATGCTTTTATGGGGCCCGTTTACCGACAAATTCGGCCGCAAACCCATCCTTTACATCGGAATTGTTTTATACATCCTCGGCAGCCTGACCTGTGTCCTGTCGCAGAGCATTTACCACCTGATTGCAGGTCGCGCCATTCAGGCAATTGGTAGCGGTGCCATACAGGCCGTATCGATGGCAATCGTCAAAGACAATTTCAAGGGTCTGGTCATGGAACGCGTGCTCGTCTGGATTCAGACGCTGACCATTCTTTGCCCCATGCTCGCTCCGATCATCGGTGCTTTCCTCCTCAAATTCGTTTCATGGCGCGGATTGTTTGTTGCCCTGATACTTTGTGGCATTATCGGTTTTGCACTCAGTTTCTTCCTGAAAGAAACCCTGACAAACGCTACCGAGGGCTCGGCCTTGCGATCGTTGACTCGCATTGGATTCGTACTGAAGAACAAGGGCATTCTGATCCTGCTGTTCACGTTCTCGCTCATTATCATGCCGGTGATGTCTTTCCTGTCCACATCGTCATTCATTTACATGGACTTGTTCAGGCTGTCCGCACAGGAATACAGTTACTTTTTTGCACTGAACGGCTGCTTTGCCATGCTGGCACCGATTCTGTATCTTAAAGTGTTGAGGAAAATTCCGCGGGTTCTTTTTCTGACAATCTGTTTTGCCTCAGTCGCGGCATCCGGTGCAATGATACTGATTTTCGGAACGCTTTCGCCTTTCGCCTTTGCATTCCTCTATATTCCGATCACTTTTTTCGGCAGTGCCAGCCGTCCGGCAGGTACCATGCTGATCATGAACCAGATCGATACCGATAATGGAACCGTGGGATCACTGTGGGGATGTATCGCCCTGCTTTTCGGAAGCCTTTCCATGATGCTCTGTTCACTTGACTGGCCGAATCTTACGATGGCAGTTGGCACCATCAGTCTGGTTTCTGGAAGCCTGTGCGCTTTGTTATGGCTGTTCGCTTACTCAAGAAAAATGTTTCGTATCCCCGAAAATCGCTGATACTTCAACTATCGTCTTGTCATTCATAAAAAAAGGGAATGCAAATGCATTCCCTTTTTATTTATTCGGGTCGTTCGATTCCCCATTCACGTCAAGTGAAAAAGAGAAAAACCCAGGCTGATAATTTCAACCCGATATCATCTGCGATCAGATAACGTCGATGTTGGCAGCCTGTTTGCCTTTAGGGCCGGTCGTGACTTCGAAAGAAACACGTTGGTTTTCTTTCAGGGATTTGAAACCGTCCGATTTGATAGCGGAAAAATGTGCGAACACATCTTCACCACCTTCGTCAGGAGTAATAAATCCAAAACCTTTGGAATCGTTGAACCACTTAACAGTACCAGTTGCCATTACTAATTTCCTATTTCTACAGTTAAACCAGGCTTGCGCCTCACAAATCGTTTGAAGCAGAAACGACATGACAGTTGATACCGCACCGCTACCTAAACCTCAAAAACGACTAGGTGCATCATAAACCAAAATTTCATTTGTCACACAACTTTTTCAACGTTCCCATTGATTATTGACAATTTTTTCCAGCCAGAACGTTCCAATGACTGTTTTGACGTCAGTAATTGTCCCATTTTTGACCCATTCCAGAAGTTGGGGGACTGAGGTTTTGAAAGTCTGGACAAATTCTTCTTCATCCAGTTCGGCTTTTCCTTCATGCAAATCTTTGGCCAGATAGATGATCAGCCTCTCATCGGAATAACCAAGTGCATTGTGGATGGTGGTCAGGTAATGCCAGCTTGATGCTGTATAGCCGGTTTCTTCCTTCAGCTCTCTTTTAGCCGCAGCAAGGAGATCTTCTCCCGCATCGATTTTACCTGCCGGGAATTCCAGAAAAATCCCGTTTGCAGGAAATCGGAACTGGCGTTCCAGCAAGACACTGCCATCCTCGAACAGGGGCAAAATCACCACTGCGCCGGGATGCCTGATGTATTCACGTGTGGCTATTCCACCATCAGGCAAATGGACCCTGTCTTTTTCAACATTGAAAAAGCTGCCTTTGTAAACGGTTTCACCATCGATATACGTCTCAATCAGATCGGAATCCGGCAATCCTTCCGGATTCCCTTCCTTTTTTTCAGAAGTGTCCATAAAAAATCTGCCTCATTTAAAAAAAGAATATTAATCCGAAATCTGCAAGATCGAAACTGAATAATACCGATTTCATGTCACGTTTTTTTCGCTTTGATTATTAAAAAATAATGGATTGAGTTTGAAACCTTTTTGCAGGACAGGCGCTCTATCGGATAGACTTGTCTTTTTTAACCGATATTCAGCTTTTATGTCACAAGCTCCTCTGGCGGAACGTTTGCGTCCCACAAACATAGACGAAGTTGTCGGACAACATCACTTGCTGGGTCCCGGCAAGCCCCTGCGTGTCGCCTTTGAATCAGGGGAACCACATTCAATGATTTTATGGGGGCCACCAGGCGTTGGCAAGACGACGCTGGCTCGGTTGATGGCCGACGGTTTCAACGCTGAATTCATTGCCCTGTCTGCTGTCTTGTCCGGTGTAAAAGACATTCGTGATGCCGTGGAACATGCCAAAATCATCCGCTCCAATTCCGGCCGCAGAACGATCCTGTTCGTCGACGAAGTCCATCGCTTCAACAAAAGCCAGCAGGACGCGTTCCTGCCTCATGTTGAAAGCGGCCTGTTCACCTTTATCGGTGCGACGACGGAAAACCCATCATTTGAAGTCAACAATGCCCTTCTCTCGCGTGCCGCGGTGTATGTCCTCCAGTCACTCGGCAACGACGATCTGAATACCCTGTTGACCCGGGCGCTTGATGAAATCCTGACGGATTTGACACTATCCGGTGAAGCGCGTGACATGCTGGTCATGAGTGCCGACGGGGACGCCAGAAAACTGTTGAACAACCTTGAAATCACGGCTCAGGCGGCAACGACGAAAAAACAGGCTGAGATCGATGTGACACTGTTGAAAGAGACACTTGGCGATGCCATGCGCCGTTTCGACAACAAGGGGGATCATTTCTACGACCAGATATCGGCCCTGCACAAGTCAGTACGCGGTTCCCACCCGGATGCCGCGCTGTACTGGTTCACCCGCATGCTCGACGGTGGTGTCGATCCCCGCTATCTTGCGCGGCGGATTATCCGCATGGCGTGGGAAGACATCGGACTGGCTGATCCCAGAGCGGCACAAATCGCCAACGAAGCGGCCCTCACATATGAACGCCTTGGCAGTCCGGAAGGCGAACTGGCGCTGGCGCAGGCGGTCATCTACATGGCTGTTGCCGCCAAGAGCAATGCAGGGTACATGGCTTACAACAAGGCCAGAGCCTTTGTGAAACAGGATACCAGCCGTGAAGTGCCCGTCCATCTGCGCAATGCCCCGACAAAATTGATGAAAGAACTCGGTTACGGACACGAATACCGTTATGCACATGATGAACCGAATGCCTACGCTGCGGGTGAAACTTATCTGCCGGACGGCATGAGAGAACCGGCCTGGTACAAGCCTGTTCCGAGAGGACTGGAAATCAAAATCGGTGAAAAGCTGGACTTGCTGAAAAAGTGGGACAAGGAAGCCGGAAAATAATTGTCCGGATTGCATTCAGAGCAGCCCGGAATCAGACGATCTTTTCCAGCAATCGTGCCTTTACATCTGGCCACTCGTCATCAATGATGCTGAAAAAGACGCTATTGCGTTTCCGGCCGTCGGCCATGATCCGTTCGTGCCGGATGACCCCTTCTTCGCATGCACCTATACGCAAAATGGCCGCTCTTGATTTTTCGTTCAGTTCGTCGGTCATGAACTGGACACGAACCATGTTCATGACCTCAAACGCATAAGACAGAAGCAGGAATTTTGTTTCCGTATTAACGTTCGTTCGCTGTACAGACTGTCCAAGCCAGGTATTCCCGATTTCGAGCGTTCGGTTGGAAAGGTCGATTTTCCATAAACGCGTCGTCCCGACAACTTTTCCAGTATCACGTCTTGTGATCGCGAATGGCATCATGGTTCCCGCCTGTTGTCCTGCAAGCGCCGTATCGATATATGCCCCGATGGTTTTTTCGTCGGGAACAAACGTCCATTTAATCGTCCACAACGGGCCATCTTCAGCAGCATGGAGCAATGGCACCGTATGTTCCCGTTGAAGCGGTTGAAGTTCAACATGCCTTGATGTCAGGCTTGGCTGTATGCCAGAAAGATTGTCCCAATTCATAAAGGATTGCCAGTAACAATTTTGGAAAAACACGGGTACTCGTCATGATATTGCCAATATGAGCTTTCGATGTCCAGCTCCTTTATGCCAGATCCTGAAAAATAAAAAATGTTTCCGAAAGGCATTAATCCTGAATCAGGATATACAATATCGCTAAATAATTTGGCGAGATGCAAAATTTCGTCTATTAACGGCTGGGTTCATTGTGAGAAAAAATTCACTTTTAAAAACCAATATTCTGGTCTGTACGATTATACTGATTGGCTTTTTCATTACTGCCATTGTCAGTTATCGTTCCAATATCGGTGTTTTCGAAAAGGATGTCGAACATGTATCGACTCTTGCGACGGATGGCATTAATTCTCAAATCGAATCCATTTTCTCCCGCCCCGTCAGCGTCGCGCTGACGATGGCTAACGATCACCTGCTGAAAAGCTTCCTGACCGATGAAATAAAACAGCCCGGCAACAAGGCTTACATTACCAAAATGCAGGCTTATCTGGATGCCTACCGCAAGAAATACAATTACGACTCCGTTTTTCTCGTTTCAACCAAAACACGGCATTACTATCATTTCAGCGGACTCAACAGGACGCTTTATGAAGGTCATCCCGAAAATGCCTGGTATTACAGTTTTCTCAAAAACGATGAGGAGTATTCCCTGAATATCGATAATGACGAAGCGACAGACAACAGTATTACTGTCTTCGTCAATTGTAAAATCCGGGATGCCAATGGCTTCATTCTGGGCATCGTCGGCGTCGGTTTCAAAGTTGATTCCCTGCAAAAGCTGTTGCAAAACTATGACGAACAATTCAATGTCGAAGCGACCCTGATCAACGATAAAGGATTCATTGAAGTTTCTTCCATCAAAAACGGCCATGAACACGTCAATTTCTTTGTCGGCAACGCTCTTTCAAACTTCAGGGAACGCATCCTTGAAATGACCGACAAACCACAGACGTTCTGGTATTCCCATGGCGATCGTGACGGCTATGTCGTCACGCAATATATTCCCGAACTGAAATGGCATCTTGTCGTTGAAAACGATGTATCCGCCATCAGGAGCAAATTCCGTGAGCAGATTGCATGGGGCTTTTTCATCATTCTCGGCGTGATTGCCCTTGTACTGTTTGCCATTACCAGCCTGATCAAGAAATACAATGCACAGATCGTCAAACTGACCGTTTCACAGGAAACGGAATACCACCGCCTGCTTCACAGCGCCACGGAAGAACTCTACGAAAATATTTATGAAATGGATATTTCCCGTAACCGGGCCGGTGGGGAAACGACACGGCGATACTTCGAAAGCCTTGGTATCGGTGCAAACGGTTCTTATGATCAGGCGCTTGACGCCTTCAGCCGGAAAATCAATGAAGAATATGTTGCAGGCTATCTGGACACTTTCCATTCCGCTCATGTCCTTGACGCTTTTGAAAAAGGCATACACAACCTGAGCTATGACTTTTTATGTTCAGACGATGGCACCAATTATCACTGGATGCGAATCAATGCCCAGATTTTTTTCTGGCATTCAGATCAATCCGTCCGTATGATCACTTATCGCAAAAATATCGATGCCGAGAAAAAACGTGAACTTGGATTGCTCGAAGAAACGCTTAAAGATTCGATGACCGGCCTTTACAACAAGCGTGCAACGGAACAACTAATTGCGGAAGACCTTGGAAACGGTAATGGTACGGACAAGAAACATGCTTATCTCATCATTGATATCGACTGCTTCAAGACGATCAATGACCAGTATGGACATGCTTTTGGTGACGAGATCATTTCCGAATTCACTGCCGAGCTGAAATCGCAGTTCCGCAATGACGATATTGTCGGAAGAATAGGCGGCGATGAATTTGCCGTCTTGATGAAAAATGTCGACCAGCCTGACACTATTCGCGAAAAACTGGACCGTATCTGCGCGAAATTTGCGAGAAAAGAATTGGCAAAAACCAGAAATTCCATCTGACAGCCAGTATCGGGGCAGCTCTTTTCCCCGATCAGGGAACCTCCTATCGGGAACTTTTTGAAAAAGCCGATCAGGCACTCTACTTCTCGAAAACGCATGGACGGGGCCGTTTCACCATTTTCGGTGAAGAAGTATCGGTACCCGATTCTTCACGAATCGACCAACGTGACATGGAAACCATTTTGCATAATGCAAGCGATGGCATTGCCAAACTGGCCTGTATCGATAATCTGAGTCTTCTTTATTTCAACGACAAGTTTGCCGAACTGATTGGCATACCCGAAAAGATGTTGTCGGCTTTGCATTTCAGCGGATGGTCCCTGATCCATCCAGACGACAAGGAAAAAGTTCAACAGGCGATCATTCGCGCGATGCCGGAAAAAACATCCTTCACCCTTTTCATCCGGCTTTTGCACCACCCTGACGGCCATAGCATTCCTGTCCGCATAAAAGGCTGCTTTGCAGATGAGCTGCATGAAAACCGTTATCCTCTTTTCTATGCTGTCGTCACCGACCTGTCGGATGTAAAACCGGAAACAGAATGACCGCGATGAAGCTTTTCACGCCTGAAATTGCCCGGTTTGCGCCAATAAAAAAAGGACCCGGATCCTTTTTGTCCCGGGTCCCCTTGTTCAGGTGAATTTGGATTAAATGACACCCTGTCCAAGCATTGCATCCGCAACCTTGACGAAACCGGCGATGTTAGCGCCGCTGATGTAGCTGACCGATCCGTCAGCACGTTTACCGTATTTGACACATGCATTGTGAATATTCTTCATAATTTCGTTCAAATGCCGATCTACTTCCTCGCGTGACCACGACAGACGCAGTGCGTTTTGTGACATTTCCAGACCGGAAGTTGCCACACCACCTGCATTGCTTGCCTTGCCGGGAGCGTACAGGACACGGGCTTCTTCAAACAGTTTGGCTGCTTCGATCGTCGAAGGCATGTTGGCGCCTTCGGCAACACAGATGACACCGTTTTTGATCAGTGCTCTGGCATCGTCACCGTCCAGTTCATTTTGCGTTGCGCATGGCAATGCAACATCAACCTTGACGTTCCACGGTCTGGCGTCTGGAATGAATTTCGCGCCGACTTCTTCAGCGTACTCGCTGCAGCGACCGTAGCGTACATTCTTGATTTCCATGAGTTTCGCCAGTTTTTCAGGTGTGAAACCCGCTTCATCGACTACTGTACCGCCCGAATCGGAAACCGTAATAACCTTGGCACCCAATTCCATGGCTTTTTCAACTGCATACTGGGCAACGTTACCGGAACCCGAAACGGAAACACGCATTCCTTTCAGATCCTTGCCGGCCGTTTTCAGCATCTCTTCCACGAAATAAACGGTACCGTAACCGGTTGCTTCAGGACGGATCAGGGAACCGCCGAAAGACAGGCCTTTACCGGTGAAAACACAATCGGTACGATTCGCGATTTTCTTGTACATGCCAACCATGTAACCGACTTCACGGCCACCTACGCCAATATCACCGGCCGGAACAACCGTATCGGAACCGATATGTCTGTACAGTTCGGAAATAAAAGCCTGGCAGAAGCGCATGATTTCGTTTTCGCTTTTGCCCTTCGGATCGAAATCCGAACCGCCTTTTCCTGCACCCATTGGCAATGTCGTCAGTGCATTTTTGAATGTCTGTTCGAATGCCAGAAACTTCAGGATGGACAAATTGACGGATGGATGGAAACGCAAACCGCCCTTGTATGGACCGATCATTGAACTATGCTGAATACGATAACCGCGATTGACCTGCACTTCGCCATTATCATCAACCCAAGACACACGGAACTGAATGATACGCTCTGGTTCAACCAGACGTTCAAGCAGTTTTTTGTCCGCATATTTTGGATTCTGTTCAATGAACGGCCACAGACTTTCCATTACTTCTGTGACTGCCTGATGAAATTCAGGCTGATGAGGGTCACGATGCCTTACACCCTCTAAAAACGCTTCAAGAGTTTGTTTCATTGAAACATCCAATCTAAAAAAAATATCAGAACAATGCACGGTTTTGGACACTCCTGCACAACTAATGAGAGTACCTCTCCGCGCCTTCCCCATTAAGGGGCATTAATTATTGCAAGATAATGATCGCAAGTAAATGTTCTATGGCGTCAGAAGTATCAAAAACCCCAATTTTTCTAGCTTCTTAAAACACGTTTTTCAGACCATCAACAAAACGGTAAACGTGTCTTCCAGGCTTTTCGGTCAGCTATTTAATTTTTCCAAACAACTCACAAGTTGTTACAATGTATTTTTCGTAACTAATGTTTCCTACCATGATCGATATTCAGCTCCTTCGCAAGGACATCGATGCTGTTGCAGCAAGGCTCAAAACACGCAAATTCGAGCTTGACGTCAATGCATTCAACGCTCTTGAATCGGAACGTCGCCAGCTTCAGACACAAACTGAAGAAATGCAGGCACGCCGCAATTCCCTGTCCAAACAAATCGGTATTTTAAAGGGTAAAAAGGAAGATGCTTCTGCTGTCATGGCGGAAGTCAGTGGCATTGGTGACCAACTCAAGGCAAATGAAGTCGCTCTTGCCGAAGTGCAGGCAAAACTCTCCGAATTCATGCTTTCCATTCCCAATGTTCCGCATGAGTCTGTTCCTGTCGGTCAGGACGAATCGGCCAATGTAGAAGTACGTCGCATTGGAACGCCACGGGAATTCGATTTTGAAGTCAGGGATCATGTCGATATTGGCACCCCTCTCGGACTGGACTTTGAAACAGCCACAAAACTGACTGGCGCACGTTTCTGTCTCATGCGTGGCAAGATGGCCCGTCTGCATAGAGCGCTTGCCCAGTTCATGCTGGATCTGCAAACGACCGAACATGGTTATACCGAATGTTACACGCCATACATGGCAAATGCTGACAGTCTATATGGTACGGGCCAGTTACCCAAATTCTCGGAAGACCTCTTTGCTGCAAAAAAAGGCGGACAGGAAGGTGAAGGCGAAAACCTGTATCTCATCCCTACTGCCGAAGTCACACTGACCAATACCGTTCGCGGTGAAATCCTTTCCGCCGACGAGCTTCCGGTCAAACTGACCGCCCACACGCCGTGTTTCCGTTCCGAAGCAGGCAGCTATGGTCGTGATACGCGCGGTATGATCCGCCAGCACCAGTTCGACAAGGTTGAAATGGTTCAAATCGTTCATCCGGAAAAATCGTACGAAGCTCTTGAAGAGATGGTCAAAAATGCCGGCCGTGTACTGGAAAAACTGGGGCTGCCTTACCGGGTCGTATCCCTCTCAACCGGCGATATGGGTTTCTCCGCTGCCAAAACTTACGATCTGGAAGTCTGGCTGCCTGCACAGAATACCTATCGCGAGATTTCTTCCGTATCGAACTGCGAAGCCTTTCAGGCTCGCCGCATGCAAGCCCGTTTCAGAAACGACAAGGGTCGTCCGGAACTGGTCCATACCCTGAACGGTTCCGGTCTGGCTGTGGGCAGGACGCTGGTCGCTTTACTGGAAAATTTCCAGCAGGCTGACGGCAGTGTCACCATCCCGACTGCCCTGCAACCCTATATGGGTGGGCTGACGCGACTGACGCCGCCAGCTCCTGCTGTTAAAAAATAAGCGTCTTTTTTGATAAAAAAACCGGTTGTTTTCAACAACCGGTTTTTTTATGCTCTCTTTTCTCAGAAGTTGTATAAAAACTCACCATATCTCCCGGATTGATCTGATTGCGCGATTTATGCAAACTGTATCTCGTCTCGAAATTCATATTATTTTCAAACGATCTTATTCCCTTATATGCCTTTCATTCCGGTTCTACTGTATTCGCTACCGGATAATACTGTCTTTTCCCGACATGTCTATCAATCACCGATGTATTTCCGCGATGGAAGATACTTAATAACAACGCCGTGATTTATTTGTACAAACCGTTGAAAAATTATAATTAACACAAGAAAAAACGGCGCATTTCTCAATGCACCGTTAAAGGTAAGAATATTGTCGATGAATTTGTTTTTCCAGTGATATCTAGCTAAAATCGTCTGAAATTGGGGTATTTTATCTAGAAGCGATAGGTCATACCAACTGCATAGGCCATGGATGATTTCGCATAATCCTTATAAGCACCTCTCAAGGTTTGAGATAACTGATAACTGTCATAATCCGTATAGGAAATATTGCCGTATATGCTGACTGTCTTGGAGAGTTTATAGTCATAACCCAATGCATACTTCATGACAGCGTTATCATCATTGCCGACAAAGACATTGTTTTTCAGTTTGCTGTATTCAACCAGCCCAAGCACCGTACCGGGACCAAGTTTCCATTTCAGACCGACGAAAGCAGTGTCCTGTTTACCCTGTGCAACCGACGCTTTATTCAGTAACCAGCCTTTGTTATCTGTTTTTTCATAGGCAACAGACAGGAGAGCGGAACCGAATTGATAGGAAGCCCCCAAATTCCAGATGGAAGAATTATCGGAATCTGCATTGCGCGCCCAGCTGGCCTGCAATAAAAAAGGTTTAACGTCATACTTCACACCGACAGCATATCCGTCGTTATCGATAGTCTTGTTTGTGATTGAATTTGTACTGTTTGTACTCAATGCATAACTTACGGATACATTCACCCCACCCATACTGGGACTATCATATCGCGAGTTGTTACCGATACGAATGGCGCGCTGTCCACTCCAGATCATGGAACCGACACCATTCTGGAAGAAAGGATCCAGCGACTGGATATATTCATTGGAAATTTCATTCATGCGACCAAAGCGGATTTTTCCCCATTTATCACTGGCCAAACCCACATTGGCGGCACCTTCCCATTCCAGATCAGTAGCCGCAGTTCCATCGTTAAGATTGAAACGTCTTTCAAGCTGGAACGTCGCTTTAAGTCCTGATCCTAAATCCTCTGTTCCCATAAAACCGATACGGTTATTGGTATTTTCTCCCATTTTCCAGTCGGCATCAGTCTGTTTGATGAAGCCTGTATCCACGATACCGTAGATCTTGACGTTCGTTTGCGCATGAGCGATTCCTGCAAAAACGCCCAGAACCGCAAAAGAAATGATGGTTTTTTTCATAGCTTTTCTCCATATCAAGGAATCAGCACCGGCAAAACAATCGCGTTCAGAACAAATTCATCCAACGAACTGAACCTCAATCCTTACCACCGAAAATTCCCTTGATAAACCTGTTGCCAGGGATTCTGAAAAGAACGGCATACTTCCGTAATGTCAGTATGCCGTTCTTTTTTCTCCTGAAAGATAGTCAGAAAAGTGCTTCGATCATTTTCTGCATATCAATATCCGACCGCCAATCCATCTCCCCGAGGATCAGTTGCACTGTATCGCAAATTGGTTTTCGGATCGATCATGATCGCGCCGGCATGGCCCATGCTATCGGTGAAATCATCCAGTTTTACCACCGGCTGACCACGTTTTTTGAGCTCGTCCAGAACGGATTGAGGAATACGGCCTTCCATCTTGAGGTCGTTCGATGCAGCACCCCATGTTCTGCCGTTCAGCCAGCGCGGAGCAGCCACAGCGTCCTGAGGGAACATACCGAAGTCGACGATACGGGTTGCAATCGCTGCCTGAGTCTGTGGCTGACCTTCGCCACCCATCGTGCCGTAAACCAGGAACGGTTTCTTGTCTTTCAGGAGCATCGCTGCATTAAGCGTATGGAAAGTA
>JAHYZB010000010.1:0-24273 GCA_019424645.1 Oxalobacter formigenes | reverse complement strand
CCAGACGATTGATGTGAGCGGCATCAAGTGAGAAGAAACTGCCACGGTTCTGGAGAAGAACACCTGTTCCAGGCGGAACGATACCGGAACCGAAATCGTGATAAATACTCTGGATCAATGAAACGGCATTGCCATCCTTGTCAACGACGCCGATCCAGACGGTATCGCCTTTCGGATCGAGAGGTTTCAGGTTGTTGGCAGCAACGTCCATTTTGATACGGGCAGCCTGATCCTTGCCATGCTGTTTGGAAAGGAGAAAATCAACAGGAATCTTGTTGAAATCCGGATCGGTCAGATATTTGTCACGGTCGGCAAAGGCTTCTTTAGTCGCTTCAACGAGCACGTGATAATAATCGGCCGAACCTTCCCCGAGTTTTTTGACGTCGATGTTGTTCAGGATATTGAGAATTTCAAGCGATGCCATACCCTGTGTATTTGGTGGCAGGTTATAAGCTGTATAGCCGCGATAATCGACTGTCAGCGGTTTGACCCAGTCAGCCTTGTGATCAGCAAAATCCTTTAACGTAACAACGCCGCCATGTTTCTGCAAATCCGCCACTATTTTTTTGGCAATGGACCCACGGTAAAAAACTTCGGCTCCGTCTTTGGCAATCAGTTTGTATGTATTGGCCAATGCAGGCAGTTTCATGACCTCGCCGACTTGATAAGCCGAACCGTCCGGTTTCAGGTAAGTCTGTCTGAAGCCATCAAAACGTTGCATGTTCCGGAATTCGGAATCTGTCGGATCGATATTGATTTCCTGCCAGCGATGCAGGGAAGAAGTGACCGGGAAACCGTCCTGCGCATACATAATGGCGCTGTTGAACAATTTATTCCATGGCAACCCCTTGTTGCTCATATTGGCGCTGGAATACTTGTGAGCGGCATCCCAACCAGATACCGTGCCCGGTACCGTGTTTGCAGCCAGATAGCCTCTGGACGGAATTTTGTCGTAACCTTTGCTCGTATAGAATTCAATGGTTGCTTTCTCACCGGAACGGCCACTGGCATTCAAAGCTTTCACTTCTTTGGTTTTGGCGTTATAGATCAACCAGAAATTGTCACCGCCCAGCGTGGTCATCTGTGGATAGACGACATTCATCGTCGATGCAATGGCAATCGCTGCATCGACTGCATTACCGCCATTTTGAAGAACTTCAAGACCCGCCACGGAAGCCAGATAATTCGGAGAAGTCACTGCGCCGTATTTAGTGATGGGATTGATACAACGTGAAGGTGTATCGCAATATTTCCCGGGAGATTTTTCCGCTGAAACGGAGCCAGCTGCCATCAACATAGTTAAAGCCACCGCTGTAAGAGTTAGAGAAGAAGTGCATTTTCGCATAATCAGACCTTTCGTGATAAGACTCAAGACAGGAAACACGCCAATTTTTTTTGAAAATTCCTATGGCAGGATTACTTGCCAGCAAGATGTATGCCAGCAATACTTCTGATGTACGGTTACGTTGGTCACGATACCGGAGTCAACTTTACCCCAAATATTTGACATACAAACCATTTATTTGTATGCATGATAAAAAACACACAGATATTCATATTCGGCTTCTGGTTTTTGGCTAAAGTGAGTTATATTGTTGAGTTAACGAAATGACAAAACTTCAATTTCAACAAGGTTTATTTCCCGGCAGAAATTAAACAAAATCAATATCTTGCAATAACACCCCGCATACGGCAAGTGATGTGTTGCCATCATTAAAGTCATGTTTTTGAATAAAAAGAATGACCCTGTTTTTCTGGCTGGACTTTTGTTTTCCTGATATCCGTCTGATCAAAAAACCGCCCGATTCAGGATTTGACTTCAAAAAAAACAGCATCCTGACAGTATCCTGACTATCGAAAGACTTAATAAAACACATAAATTCAGGCCACTTTTTTGCGTATCGCCGCCTCTTGAGATAGGATTGCAGGGTTTTTAAAAATATCGGTCGTTGTTGGGTAAATAAAAATCGATCAGTCGATTTTTATCGGGAAAAGAGAAATCATGCTGAAATCTGTTTGCGTTTACTGCGGTTCTTCAATGGGAGTATCGGAAACCCATGCCGAAGCCATGCGTGCACTGGCACGTGAAATGATCAATGAAAATATCGCTCTGGTTTATGGCGGCGGGAAAGTCGGTCTGATGGGTGTGCTGGCCGACGAAATGATCCGTCTGGGCGGTGAAGTCACTGGCATCATTCCGAAAGATCTGATGGACAGGGAAGTCGCACATGAAGAACTGACACGCCTTTATATCGTCAAGGATATGCACGAACGCAAGGCTATGATGTCCGATCTGGCAGATGGATTCATCGCAGCTCCCGGCGGTATCGGAACGATGGAAGAACTGTTCGAAACATCCGCATGGTCGCAACTCGGGCTTCACGACAAACCAATTGGCATTTTGAACGTCAACGGTTTCTACGACAGCCTTATCACCCTGATCAACCATCTTGCAAAAGAAGGTTTTGCACAGGAAAAATATGCTGACTCCCTGATTGTTGAAAGCGATCCGAAAGAAATGCTTCGTCGCCTTCGAATCGCCGCCACGCCGGAAGAAAAGCCTGTCAAACTTTCCGGCCGGTTTCTTATTTAACCAAGTGTTTTTAACGCCTGTTCAATATCCGCAATCAGATCGGCCGGATCTTCCAGGCCGATATAAAACCGGATCAGCTGATGCTGATGCCGGTTCCAGTCTTTCCGGTCAGGCCTGATCCGGTAAGGAACGGCAAGACTGTGCGTCCCTCCCCATGAAAAGCCCATTTTGAACAACTTCAGTGCCTCCAGAAAACGGTCAGTCTGCGCTTCAGTATAGCCTTCATCAAACAGCACTGAAAAGAGACCTCCGGTTCCGGTAAAGTCCCGTTCGAAAATATCATGTCCGGGGCAATCCGGAAAAGCAGGATGCAGGATTTTGCTGATCTCTGGCCTTTGCTTTAACCAGTTTGCCACGATCAAGGACGATTCACCGCTTTTTTCAAACCGGACTTTCATGGAAGCCAGACTTCTCAATACCAGATAGGTATCGTCTGGACTGACGCCCATGCCAAGTCGCATGTGTGCCATATTGATTTTCCGGTTCAATTCCCCGTCACGGGTGATCACCGCTCCCATCAGCAAATCGGATGCACCAGCCTGATACTTCGTAACTGCCTGAACAACCACGTCAGCGCCATGACCGAATGCGTCGAAAACCAATCCGGCCGCCCAGGTATTGTCAACAGCGACAATAACCCCTTTTTCATGGGCTGCCTTGCAGAAAGCGGGAATATCCGGCACTTCCATGGTGATGGAACCCGGTGTTTCCGCCCAGATCAATCGCGTATTCGGCAAAATCAGATCGGCAATACCGGCACCGATCAAAGGATCGTAATAACGGACACTGACGCCAAAATCCTTGCTTAACCAGTTGCCCAGTTCGCGGTTCGGGTTATAGATATTTTCAGGGATCAAAACATCGTCCCCGGTTTTCAGAAACGCCATATCGACGATCGTGATGGCAGCCAAACCACTGGGAGCCAGTACGCAGTGGTTCCCTCCCTCGATGTCGGCCAGTTGCGCTTCCAGCGTAAAGGTCGTCGGAGTGCCATGCAAACCATACGTATAGGTGTCACGTCCGATCCATTCCCGTGAACGCAATGCATCAACCGTATCGAAAATCACTGTCGAGGCATGATAAACCGCCGGTGGAAAAGCGCTGAAACCGGCCGGTGGAACATAATCGTTATGAACGATTCTGGTTTGTTTTGATTTTGTTTTTGCACTCATTTCATTTCCCCGACGGTTTATTTTTTCGATTCTTCCGGAACGAGAAATCCCCACAAATCGTGCGCATCCGATTCTTCAATGCGGACATTGATGAATTCCCCCGCCAATAGCTTGCGACGCATCCCTTTTGGTTTTTTGACATAGACAACACCATCGATTTCAGGCGCGTCTGCAGACGAACGTCCAACCGCTCCGCCACGGATCGTTTCATCGACAAGTACACGAAGGGTTTTCCCGATCTTGCCTTGTAACCTTTCGAATGAAATCTCTTCTTGCAACTGCATCAGACGTGCCCGCCGTTCCTCTCTGACATATTCAGGAACCGTTCCCGGCAATGCATTGGCAGGTGCGCCTTCAACAGGTGAATAAGGAAAGCAGCCCAGACGGTCGATCTTCGCTTCTTTCAGGAAATCGAGCAGGTACTGGAATTCTTCTTCGGTCTCACCCGGAAATCCGGCAATGAAAGTCGAACGGATCGTAATATCCGGACACTTCTTTCGCCACCTCTGGATTTGTTCCAGATGCCGTTCACCGCTGGCGGGACGTTTCATGCGCTTCAATACGTCCGGATGGGCATGCTGGAATGGAACGTCCAGATAGGGAAGCACTCCTCCCTCATTCATGACCGGAATAATGTCATCGATATGAGGATACGGATAAATGTAATGCAGCCGTACCCATGCATCGTATTTTCTAGCAAGTTTGCCCAATGCCCCGGTCAGTTGGGTAACATGCGTTTTCACCGGGCGGCCGCCCCAGAATCCCGTTCTGAATCTGGTATCCAGACCGTATGCCCCGGTATCCTGCGAAATGACCAGCAATTCTTTCACGCCGGACGCAAACAGTTGTTCAGCCTCGTCCAGTACCTTGCCGATCGGGTAAGATACGAGATCACCGCGCAAATCAGGAATGATGCAGAACGTACAGTGATGACTGCATCCTTCCGAAATTTTCAGGTAGGCATAATGTTTTGGCGTCAGCTTGATACCCTGCGGAGGAATCAGGTCAACAAAGGGTTCATGTGGACGCGGCAGATAACGGTGAACGGCATCCATCACTTCGGAAACGGCATCAGGACCAGTCACATCCAGCACTTTAGGGTGAATGCTCCGGATAAAATCACTTCCATCCTTGTCTTTTTTCGCACCCAGACAGCCGGTCACAATAACCTTGCCGTTTTCTTCCAGTGCTTCTGCAATCGCTTCCAGCGATTCCGCTTCCGCAGCATCGATAAATCCACACGTATTGACGATGACTAGTCCGGCATCCTGATACGTTTCAGCCGTTTGATAGCCTTCAGCCCGCAATCTCGTCAGGATTTTTTCCGAATCCACCAGCGCTTTCGGACACCCCAGTGAAACGAACCCGATTGTATTTTCTTTATCCATCTTTTAAAAAATAATAGCGACAAGACAAAGTCTGTCGTGAATAGAATCAAAATGCCATTTTGCCCGATTATGGACGGGCAGGCCTTTAAAATCAGGGCTGTATGACAAAAGAACAACTGATTTTCAAGCAGCCATCCAGATACCGGTTGCCATTCTTCCCGTGACTCCGTCGCGTCTGTAAGAATAAAAACGCTCTTTATCCGTCACCGTACAGAAATCTCCGCCGGATACATCGGTGACACCCAGCTCATCCAATGTCATTCTTGCCAGAAAACAGATATCAGCGAGATATTTTCCCGGAACGTTTTTTCTGGCAACGAATGCCGGTTGCATTAGAGAATTTTTTTGTACAAATACCTGCAAAACGTCTTCCCCGACTTCAAAGGCGTCAGGACCGATACTGGGCCCAAGCCATGCCATGATTTCAGAATTCGTCTTGTCCCTCATCACGGCAACCGTATTTTCAAGAATACCACCGGCGAGTCCTCTCCAGCCGGCATGAGCCGCAGCAACGACGGTTCCGGCCTTGTCACACAGCAAAACAGGCAAACAGTCTGCTGTCATGATGGTGCATACAACACCTTTTTTTTCTGCAAAAGAAGCGTCTGCATCGGGTACTCCCGTCACGTTTTCCGCATTGACCACCGTTGTCCCGTGAACCTGATTGAGCCAGACAGGCTCAGCGGGCAATTTTTTTCTCAAAATCGCCCTGTTTTTCTGCACCGCCAAAGGACTGTCACCGACATGCATACCGAAATCAAGACCGTTTTTTCCGGAATCGTCACCCTGATAAGGTGACTGACTGACGCCGCCAGAACGCACTGTTGAAAAAGCCCTGATATTTTTCGGTGCATTCCAGTCAGGAATAATCAGATTCATACCATTTCCTGCTTTCTTCGATAAAAGAGCGCTCCAGCAATTCTTTCATGTCATCCGGTAATGGCGCTGTCCATTCACATAGCTCTTTTGTGGATGGATGAACCAGTCCCAGCCGGAAGGCATGCAATGCCTGTCTCGGGAAAACGGAAGCCAGATGCGATTTGCCATAGACCGGGTCGCCCACCAGCGGAAAACCGATTGACTGGAGATGAACCCTGATCTGATGTGTCCGCCCCGTTTCCAGTCTGCATTTGACCAGACTGACATTCATGTTATTGCAAACGCCTTCGGCTATTTTTCTGAAATGGGTTACGGCAGGTTTTCCGGATTGCGTATGGATGACAGCCATTTTGACCCGGTCCCTTGGATGCCGGCCGATCGGCTCGTCAATCGTTCCCCGTTCCGGGGTATCGCCCCAGACCAGCGCCAGATATTCCCTTTTGACGGTTCTGGCCTGTAATTGCCTGACCAGATCGGTTTGCGCCTCGATTGTTTTGGCAACAACCATGACGCCACTCGTTTCCTTGTCCAGACGATGAACGATGCCAGCTCTTGGCACCGTTGCGCTTTTCGGATCGCGATACAACAGTCCATTCAAAAGCGTACCTGACCAGTTTCCGGCCGCAGGATGGACGACCAGAGACGCCGGTTTGTTGATAACCAGTATGGCGTTGTCTTCATACACAACAGGAAATTCAACCGGCTCCGGTGTAAAAGCCAGATCTTCCTCTGCCAGTTGCGGGATGACACAGATTTCCTCGTCGCCGATCACCATCTGTTTTGCCTGTGCTTTTTCCCCGTTTACGGTGATATGTCCGTCTTCTATCCAGCGTTGAAGTCTGCTGCGGGAATATTGGGAGAGTTTCGCTGCCACGAGTTTATCCAGACGCTGGCCACCGTCTTTCAGCGATAAAACAAACCTTATCGGCTCTTGTTCTGTTAATATCTCCTCTTCGTCAGATTCAATTTGAAAAAGTTCGGGAATATTTGACTTTTCATTTTCTGTCACATTGGGTCCTATCGGCTATAATTCTGAAATTAAACGTTTTTTCCAGACAAACTGCATTCTGCAAAAATTATGCGCAAGTATTTAACCATCCTTCTGGCCTGTATTATCGCCGTATCCATATCCGCTTGTGGCCTGTTGCCTGAAAAAATAGATGAAACAACTTCCTGGCCTGCCGGTAAATTGTATCGCGAAGCGAAAGAAGAATTAAACTCGGGTAACTACGAAAAAGCAGTCGAATACTTTGAAAAGCTGGAAGCGCGTTATCCTTTCGGTGTGTATGCCCAGCAGGCGCAGATGGATATCGCCTATGCCTACTATCGCCAGAATGAACAGGCGCAGGCTCTGGCAGCGGCTGAGCGTTTCATCAAGCTGCACCCGAATCATCCAAACATCGATTATATGTATTATCTGAAAGGCCTGATCAATTTTAACGATCGTCTCGGCCTTTTGAATTTCGCCTTCCGGCAGGACTTGTCCGAACGCGATCCGAAAGCGGCACAGGATGCTTTCGACTCATTCAAGGTTCTGGTGACCCGTTACCCGGACAGCGTCTATACCAAAGATGCCATGCTCCGCATGAAATACCTGGTTACCATGCTCGCCAAATATGAAATCCACGTTGCCAAATATTATTACCGGCGTGGTGCTTATCTGGCAGCGGCAAATCGCGCACAGCGCACGATCAAGAATTATCCGGAATCCCATGTCGTGGAAGAAGCGCTCTACATCATGATACAGTCATACAAAAAACTGGGACTGTACGATCTGAGTGCTGACGCCGAGAGGGTCTTCAAGCAGAACTATCCCGACAGCAAGATCCCTTATGGTACTGCGGACAAAAAATCCGATCCATGGTGGCAATTCTGGTAAGAAATGCTGGTTTAGCAAAAGCATTTTAAAACGAAGACTTTTAAAAATGGTTCAACCCGCACAAGCCGTAGCAGGCAGTTCCCTGATTACAGTAACCGCACCGTCAGGCGCAGGCAAGTCGTCTCTTCTCGCTGCATTGATTGAGTCAGACGCCAGCCTTCGTCTTTCCGTATCACATACCACCCGACAGCCGCGTCCCGGAGAACAAAACGGTCGTGAATATCACTTCACGACCGTGGATGATTTCAAAAAACGCCTTAAAGAAGGCGAGTTTCTTGAACATGCAGAAGTTCATGGAAACTTTTACGGGACTTCCCGTGTCGCAGTATTGAACCAGTTGAATGAAGGTTATGACACCATTCTGGAAATCGACTGGCAGGGTGCCCATCAAATCAGAAGGCTTTTCCCGGAAACCGTCAGCATTTTCATCCTGCCACCATCCATAACGGTACTGGAGGAAAGGCTCAACAAACGGGGTCAGGACTCGCAGGAAATCATAAAACAACGGATTGCGGCTGCCGACGAGGAGATCCGGCATGCATCCGAATTTGATTATGTTATTATCAATAATAAATTCGATCAGGCGTTATCCAAACTGGCTGCCATTGTTCAGACAGCGCGTTGTCGATTGACACGACAAGCCATAAAAAACAAGGACTTGTTTGAACAATTCGGCATCAACTGCTGTAACAACCAGTAAAATAATGTTCCGATTTACTTTTCAGGATTAAGAAATGGCTCGTATTACTATTGAAGATTGCTTGAAAGAAATTCCTAACCGCTTTGAACTGACCTTGTGTGCGACATATCGCGCCCGCCAGCTGTTACAGGGTCATACACCTAAAGTCGAGGCCAAGGATAAAATGACGGTAATCGCGTTGCGCGAGATCGCTGCAGCCAAAGTCGGCAAGGAAATGTTGAAAAAGGTGCCAAGCTAAAACGGTTTGGATACACCCGCAAACGGTACGTTTTGCCTGGCGGTTATTAAACTGTTTCGCTGATTCAGGAAAACATTTATGACGCTAAACGGAACCGCTTCTTCGACCAGTCAGACCGGCATTGTTGACCCGAACCATGCCGCGTTGCCTGTCAACCAGTTTGACAGTGCTGCCAAAATCGCACCACCATCGTCTAAACCGCTGGTGGTTACGTTTTCGAATCTTGCCAAAAAACTGGAGACTTACCTTTCTCCCGCCGATATGAAGCGGATTCTGGAAGCTTTCCGTTTTGCCGATGAAAAACATCTCGGACAGATTCGCAAATCCGGGGAACCGTATATTTCCCACCCTCTCGCCGTAGCTGAAATCTGCGCGGGATGGAAACTGGATGCACAAGCCGTCATGGCGGCGTTATTGCACGACGTCGTCGAAGATCAGGGCGTTACCCTTGACGAACTGATTGAACGGTTCGGCGCGCCAGTTGCGGCTATGGTGGACGGTTTGTCGAAGCTGGAAAAACTCCAGTTCAAAACCCATGTTGATGCGCAGGGCGAAAACTTCCGGAAAATGCTGCTTGCCATGGCGCGGGACGTTCGCGTCATCCTGATCAAACTGGCAGACCGTTTGCATAATATGCGAACGCTGGATGTCATGAATCGTTCCAAGCAATTCCGTATCGCCAGTGAAACGATGGAAGTATATGTCCCTATTGCGCATCGTCTGGGCATCAACAACCTCTACCGCGAAATGCAGGATCTGGCATTTCACCGCCTGTATCCCTACCGTTACGAAGTGCTTTCAAAAGCCATTCAGGCATCCCGTGGCAACCGCCGTGTCCTGCTGGGCAAGGTACACGATGCCGTCAGCACTGCCCTGGAAAAGAACGGTATTCATGCCGAAATCTACGGACGCGAAAAAACCCTGTATGGCATTTACAGGAAAATGCGCAACCAGAACCTCTCTTTTTCACAGGTTCTGGATATCTACGGTTTCCGCATTGTTGTCGAAACGCTACCGCAATGTTATATGGCGCTCGGCGTTTTGCACGCCTTGTACAAACCTATTCCCGGCAAGGTGCAGGATTACATTGCCATGCCGAAGTTAAACAGTTACCAGTCACTGCATACAACCCTGATCGGCCCCTACGGTGCACCGGTTGAATTCCAGATCCGTACGCCTGAAATGCACCACGTTGCGGAAACCGGTGTGGCTGCTCACTGGCTGTACAAATCCGAAAACGAAACGCTGACCGACATTCAGAAACACAGCCTTGGATGGCTCCAGTCCCTTCTGGACATCCAGCAGCAAACTGGTAACTCCGCAGAATTTTTCGAACATATCAAGGTCGACCTTTTTCCGGATTCCGTTTACGTATTCACGCCAAAGTCCAAAATCATCGCCCTGCCGCGTCAGGCAACAGCGCTGGATTTTGCCTACAACATCCATACGGATGTCGGCGACCACACTGCCTCGGTCAAGATCAACAACAGTTCCGTTCCATTGCGTACCGAATTGCAAAACGGCGATATCATTGAAATCATCACTTCGCCCAATGCGCATCCAACGCCAAAATGGCTTGAATTCGTGCGTACAGGCAAGGCCCGTTCATGCATTCGCAGTTATCTTCGCTCTGTCAATCAGTCTGATTCCATCAAGCTCGGGAAACGTCTTCTTGAACAGGCGCTCAAATCGCAGCATTTGAACGGGGAAGATATTCCTCAGGCCGTTTTCGACAAGCTCCTGTATGAAACCGGATCGAAGTCACTGGATGATATTTATGTCGATATCGGTGTGGGGAAACGGCTGTCCGCACTCGTAGCCCGTCGTGTTGCAGGCCTGATCGATGAAGTGAACCGCAAAAAAGGTACCACGACTGCCGAGGAAGAACCTCAAAAAGTCGAACCGGTTCTTATTTATGGCAGCGAGGGAATCAATGTCCAGCTTGCCGCCTGTTGTCTTCCCATTCCGGGAGACTCCATTATCGGTGAACTCAATATGACTCGTGGTCTGGTCGTTCATAATGCCGAATGCCAGCAGGCCAAGAAACTGATGGCAAGAGAACCTGAAAAATGGATCAATGTCGATTGGGGCGAAGATCTGGTCAATCGCAGTTTCGATTGTTATCTGCGCGTGCTGGTGCATGAAGAAAAAGGCGTTCTCGCTCGTGTCACATCTGAAATCAGTGGAGCTAATGCCAACATCACCGCCGTTTCGCTGGAAGCGCAAGGTGAATTCACTATGTTCAAATTCACGATTCAGGTGGAAAACCGTGTCCATCTGGCCAATCTGATCCGTCGTGTCCGTCACGTTCCGAGCGTCAGAAAAATCGGCAGGGATAACATCTGAACCGGATGTTATCCCCTGTGTTTGCCTGAATCAGGCCAGTGTCACTTTGGCGAATTTGCGTTTGCCCACCTGAACGACAAAATTTCCTGCTTCTACCTTCAAACCTCTGTCGCTGATCGTCTGGCTATCGATACGAACGCCTCCCTGATCAACCATGCGAAGTGCTTCCGATGTGGAAGCACATAAACCTGCCTGCTTCAACAATTGCCCGATTCCCAGCGGAGCGCCAGAAAGAGAAACGGAAGGAATGTCATCCGGAATGCCGCCACGTGAGCGGGCGACGAAATCTTCCAGAGCCGCGTCGGCTGCAGCACTCGAGTGGAAACGGGTAACGATTTCCTTGCCCAGTTCAACCTTGACGTCACGCGGGTTCCTGCCGTTTTTCACTTCCTCTTTCAGACGTTCAACGTCCTGTATCGACGTAAACGACAAGAGATCGTAATAACGCCACATCATTTCATCGGAAATGCTCATCAGTTTGCCGAACATGACATTACCCGGCTCAGTAATACCAACGTAATTACCTTTGGATTTGGACATTTTTTCAACGCCGTCAAGACCTTCCAGAAGAGGCATCGTCAAAATACATTGTGGTTCCTGATTGTAATGACGCTGCAATTCACGGCCGACCAGCAGATTGAACTTCTGATCCGTGCCACCCAGTTCAAGATCAGACTGCAAGGCCACGGAATCATACCCCTGCATCAGTGGATAGAGCAGTTCATGAACGGAAATCGGGAAACCGTTTTTGAAGCGGTTGGCAAAGTCTTCGCGTTCCATGATACGTGCCAGCGTATATTGCGAAGCGAGCTGAATCATGCCTGCGGCACCCAGCTTGTCGCTCCATTCGGAGTTATAGCGGATTTCGGTTTTTTCAGGGTCCAGCACCAGACTGGCCTGTGCGAAATAGGTCATGGCATTTTCCCTGACCTGTTCGCGTGTCAATGGAGGACGGGTAATATTTCTTCCGCTTGGATCGCCAATCATCGACGTGAAATCGCCGATCAGGAAAATCACGACATGTCCCAGATTCTGCAACTGGCGCATTTTATTCAATACGACGGTATGTCCCAGATGCAAGTCAGGTGCAGTCGGGTCCAGCCCCAGCTTGATGCGAAGCGGTTTGCCCGTTTTTTCGGAACGGGCAAGTTTCTGGGCAAATTCGGATTCGATCAGGAGTTCATCGCAACCGCGCAAAGTGATCGCCAGCGCTTCCCTGACATTATCGGACAAAGGCAATTCATCGGCAGCAGTCGCAGAAATTTTTTCGTTCATTTCACTAATTTATGACAGTTTGTATTGGTATAATGTGGACTTTCGGCAATTTTGCAAATGCCTGATCCTATAAAAAAAACAAGAAGAGAATGGTGCAAAAAAGTGAATTTTAACTGATTGCGGCAATAAGAGGAATTTAATGCGGTTCATCGAGAAACTGAAACATCTTCTTTCTATCGGGAAAACACACCGAATTCTCTCGGTTAAGGAAGTGAAACAGCATCCATTATTCCAGAAGGCGAAAAAATCGCTTTTGGGTCGTTGCCAGAAAACCCGCGGTGTTTCAGTCGTTGCACTCTCTTTCGCTTTCATCGCTTTCGGCGCCGCCGCAACCGCTCCCGGTTCTCCACCTGACAAGGATAACATTGCTGTACGGACTGTTGAAGAAGAAGTCGTGCTTCCGTCCCTGTCTGACCAGCTTGAAAAACTTCGTGGAGAAAAACAGTTCTTTGCACGTGAAGACAAGATCCGTCCGGGTGATACGCTTGGTACCCTTTTGACACGACTTGGAGTGGATGACCAGCAGGCGTTCCAGTTCATCAAATCGGACGAAAAAGCCAAAGCGTTCCTGCATTTAAAAACAGGCCGGACCATTCAGGCAAAAACCGACGACAAGGGCATTCTTTACTGGCTTTCCGCTGCCGCTGCAGATCCACAGGAAGGCATTACCATCGTCATTACGCGAACCGATGCAGGTTTTACCTCATCCAACGAAGTGGCAAAAACCGAAAGAATGGTGGAAATGCGTTCGGGGACCATACAGTCTTCCCTTTTCGCTGCAACGGATACAGCCGGCATCCCGGATGCCGTCACGAAAAAAATGATTGAAATGTTTTCCACTCATATCGACTTCAATTCCGATTTGCGTCGCGGAGATCATTTCAACGTTGTTTACGAAACTTTCTGGCAAAACGGGAAATTGTTAAAAACAGGCAATATTCTGGCTGCCGAATTCGTCAATGCAGGCGAGGCTCATCAAATTATCTGGTTCGAACGTTTGCCCGGCAAGGGCGATTATTATGATTTCAACGGCAAATCCAACAAAAAGGCTTTTCTGAGATCGCCTCTTGAATTTACTCGCGTCTCATCCGGTTTCGCAACACGTGTTCATCCTGTCACAGGCAATATCAGACAACATAAAGGTATCGATTTTGCCGCTCCGACAGGAACTCCCATCCGTGCAGCAGCAGACGGCACAATCAACTTCTCGGGATGGCAAAACGGATATGGCAATTTTATTGTCTTGAAGCATTGGGGAGCTTATTCCACCGCTTACGGACATATGAGCCGGATCGCGCCGGGTATGTCCAGAGGCAGAAAAGTCAGCCAGGGGGATATCATCGGATATGTTGGATCGACTGGTCTCAGTACCGGCCCACACCTTCATTACGAATTCAGGGTAGATAATGTCCAGCAAAACCCGATGAAAATGGATATGCCGAATGCCCATCCATTGACCGCACGGGAAATGGTAAAATTCAAGGCGAATCTGGCCGATATGCAACACCGTTTTTCCCTGATGGATTCGTCGTCCCATCAGAGACAGGCTGCCAGCAACTGAAAAGCATAATCTTTTAACGATATGTCTCTTTACATAGGCCTGATGTCAGGAACCAGTCTGGATGGCGTTGACGGTGTCCTGACCTCGATACCTGATCATTATGACGGTGGTGAAATCCGTATTGAAGCAACTGCCCACGTTCCGTTTGATCGGCAATTGCGTGAACAACTGATGTCCCTGCAATTGCCGGGACATAATGAAATCGAAAAAGAAGCACTTGCCGCCAACCGGCTGGCTGTTCTTTATGCCGAATGCGTATATGCCCTGCTTCAGAAAAAAGACATTTCTGCAGAGGATGTAAGAGCTATCGGTGCACATGGACAGACCATTCGCCACCGTCCTGAACTCGGCTTTACACGCCAGACAAACAACCCCGCTCTTCTTGCCGAACTGACGCAGATAAATGTTATCGCCGATTTCAGAAGCAGGGATATTGCAGCGAATGGACAGGGAGCGCCCCTGGTTCCCGCGTTTCATGACGCCGTTTTTGGTAGCCAGTACTCTTCCCGTGCCGTGATCAATATTGGTGGCATTGCCAATATCAGTATTTTGAGTCCAGACGGGTCGGTCTCCGGTTTTGATACCGGGCCAGGAAACATGCTGATGGACGCATGGGTCGGCAAGCATCTGAAGAAAAATTATGATGAAGACGGCAAATGGGGCGAAAGCGGCGTATGCTCGCAAGAATTGCTCGAGGCATTACTGAAAGAACCCTTCTTTGGACAATTACCGCCGAAAAGCACCGGACGCGATCTTTTCAATTTAAACTGGCTGGATTCCGCCTTTTCGATATCGGATTCTTTCGAGCGGCTCGAACCTTCCGATGTTCAGTCAACCCTGACGACGCTGACAGCGGATACGATCACTGACGCGATACGCGATCATGCCTCTTTTGTGGATGAAATTTACATCTGCGGTGGCGGGGCAAAAAACCCGTTTCTGATGAAACTGATCGAACAACGGCTCAGAATGAAAAACATCCCTGCCATGTTGAGAACCAGTGATGCACTGGGAGTCGACCCCATGCATGTTGAAGCGCTTGCATTCGCCTGGCTGGCTCATTGTTTCATGATTGGCAAACCAGGCAATCTCCCTTCGGTGACCGGGGCAAGAGGCCTCCGCGCACTCGGCGCCCTGTATCCCGCCTGAGGGAGTAAAACCTGATTATCCCAATTCGATTGCGGTAAAGCCTATTTGACCAGTTGGTGGTTTTCCACCACATTGGTCAAAACGGTTTTGAAATCGGAATTACCCATCGTTTCATTATAAAACGCATAACTGTTTTTGCCCCGTTCCTTGGCATAGTAAAGCGCCCTGTCAGCATTATGGAAAAGTTCTTCATAAGTCTTTCCATCGCGCGGGAAAAGAGAAATACCAACGCTACATGATACGTTGTATTTGTCGATCAGTTCCTTGTAGGTATTCTTGAACAGATCGCAAATATCCCGCGCTTTTTCGGCAACGGCTTTCTCGGATGAGGAATTGCGGAGAAAGGCGACGAATTCGTCACCGCCTATGCGGCCGACAATATCGGTCGAACGGACTTTACGCTTGATCTCGCTGGCAATATATCTCAGAATTTCGTCCCCGAACATATGGCCGAGGTTATCGTTAATGGCCTTGAAATTATCGATATCGATAAAGAAAAACGCACCCTCTTCCTTTTTGTTTTCGTCGAAGAGGCTGATGAGCCGTTCCCTGATACGTTTACGGTTGTCCAGTTCGGTCAGCGAATCCATATTGGCCTGTTTTCTCAACAGATTGGCCTCGATCTTGCGTTCGTGAATATTGACGAGCTTGCCAAGATAACCGACGCATTCCACATTGGTTTCCGTATTCCACAAGGCATTGACACTGACTTCGAACCATTGAAAACCCTGATCGGGAACCATCATGCGAAGCTCGATCCTGCAACTGGGAAACTTGGGCGTCAGCTCGGTCAACCGCCTGAGAAAAAGGGATCGATCGTCGGGATGAATGACCTCCGAGCGTTCTATGGTATCCCGTGCATTGGGAATCCGAATATCCCGATGGAACAGATTATAATATTTCTCGGAGAATTCCAGCACATCCGACTTTGTGTCGTAATTGAAAACGATATCTCCGGACAATTCGGAAAGGATGCGATATTTTTCCCGTTCCAGCTCGAGCAATCTCAATGTTCTGGATGACAATCCCGCTTCTTCCTGTTTGGCCTGCACTTCCTGTACCGGAACAAACGTGCTACATACAGGAAATTCCGTATCGACGATTTCTTCATTGGACGCCAGATCCCTTTCAAGAACCGGTGCAATCTTGATGAATACCTCCAGAAGTTTCGGATTGAATACCCCGCATTCGCCGCCCAGAATCATTTTCACCGCTTTTTCATGCGAATAGGCATTCTTGTAGACACGCTTGCTGGTCAGCGCATCGTAAACATCCGCCAATGAAACAACCTGTGCCCAAATGGGAATATTATCGCCCCTTAACCTGTCCGGATAACCGTTCCCGTCCCACCGTTCATGATGATGCCGGCAAATCTCGTAACAGAAACGGAAATACTCTTCATCCTGTGCATAATGAATGCTTTGGAGAAATTCACATCCACGAATGCAATGCGCCTTCATGATTTCGAATTCTTCCGACGTCAGTTTGCCCGGCTTGTTCAGTATATAGTCAGGAATGGCGATTTTTCCGATATCGTGCATTGCTGAAGCACTGGATATCTTTTCGATATGGTAAGGAGACAGTTCATATTCCGGATATTCTCTTGAAATCGCCTCAAGAAGAATCTGTGTAGTATGCCGGATTCGCTTGATATGTTGTCCTGATTCGCAGTTCCGGAATTCGACAGCCGTGCTCAGGGTTTCAATGAGAAAATTATTGACCTGATTGAGTTTGTTTGCCTGTTTTTCCAGTGTTTCAATCTGTTTTCCAACCAGCTTTTCCAGATTGGATTTATGCATGAACAACTCGATAACGTTTGCAACACGCCTCTTGACGACTTCAGGGTTGAATGGCTTGTTGATAATATCGGACACGCCGAGCTGATATCCCTGCAAGGCTGCCCTGTCGGAGTTTTCCGAAGTAATCAATATGACAGGAACCCGTTCGATCAGTTTCCTGTCGGTCATTTCCTGCAAGACTTCAAAACCATCCATTACGGGCATGACAATATCGAGCAATACCATCACGATCTCGCCGATATCTTTTTCGAGAATATCGAGAGCTGCCTGACCGTTCTCGGCTTCCAGAATATGATAGATATCGTCAAAAAGCTCGGCCAGAATGGCCCGGTTCAGTTCGACATCATCAACAATCAGAATGGTTTGTTTATCCATCAGAACATTCAATTAGTCTAAACGTTTTACACAGGTAACAACCTTGTCGTATTCTTTTGCCACTCTTGAAAATGCAATGCCAATATTATCCTTGTCGTAATGATCGGATCTGACAAGATTAACCACTTCCGCACTCAAGTCTGACAGATATTGAAACCCGAGATTGGCAGCAATTCCCTTTAATGTATGGGCGGACCGTTCAACATCTTCATAACGCTTTTCGCCAACAGCGGCATCCAGTTCCTGAAAAGTCTTGTCATTCGGGAATTTTTTCACAAACCTTTCCAACAGCATCGCATTATTGGAAAACCGGTTCAGGGTCATTTCATAATCGACCCCTGCCAGTTCCAGTGCATCTTTAAGATTCATATTCCATCTTCTCCAGTTGTCCGGCGATCGTTTGATACAATAAATTCATATCAACGGGTTTGCCCAGATGTCCGTTCATCCCTGCCGCTTTGGAAGCGGCAATATCGCTGGCGAAAACATTCGCCGTCATGGCAATGATCGGTATGGATTTAGCGTCACGACGATCCAGACAACGTATGGCTTTCGTTGCTTCGTAACCATCGCAATGAGGCATTTGAATATCCATTAATATAAGATCATATGTTTCCGGAAAGGAATTGGCAAACTTATTAACAACTTCAATCCCATCTTTCGCAATTTCGACTTTTGCACCAGCCTGTTTTAACAACTCAAACATGATTTCCTGGTTCAACTCATTATCTTCTGCAACAAGAATGCTTTTATCGGCCAGGCTTGCATGGGCATTTTGATCAGGTATAACCAGGCGTGCCTTGTATGATACCGAAACAAGTGTCTGATAAATGGATGACTGAAGCATGGGCTTGGAAATGAAAGCATTGGCTCCAGCCTCACGTGCCTCTTTTTCAATATCCGACCAGTCATATGCACTGATAATAATAATCAGGGTATCCGGACCCAGTTTCTTGCGAATCTGCCGGGTTGTTTCGATCCCATCCATTCCAGGCATTTTCCAGTCGATGAATACGACATCGTAACCGTCACTGATGGAATGGGCGTGAATGACTTTTGCAATCGCATCGTTTCCCGACATCACCCACTCAGCTGACATCCCCATCCTGTCCAGGATGAGCGCAGTATGTTCACACGTGTCGACATCGTCATCGACGACCAGTATTTTGAGTTTTTCAATATCCTGTGGCTGTTTTGGCCGTTTTTCACCCGACATATCGAAACCGATGTCTACAGTAAAAACAGAACCTTTGTCCAGTTCACTCTGAACATTGATGGCTCCGTCCATTAATGTAACCAGATTGCCTGTAATTGGCATACCCAGTCCTGTTCCTTCAACGAGTCTCTTTGTTCTTGTTTCCTGTTCAAAAGGAGTGAATATTCTCTCGATGAATTCAGCGCTCATGCCCGGTCCGTCATCTGAAATGGTAAAGCGTAACCAGATACGGCTGTCGAAACGTTTTTTGATTTCCTCAATCCTGAGGCGAATATGTCCGTTTACCGGTGTGAATTTGACAGCGTTGGAAAGGATATTGATCAATATTTGATTGACCCTCAATATGTCACCCGTCAGGTATTCATTGCTGACATTGACAGTAACGTCAAACTCCTGTTTTTTAAAAGTAGCTTGCGGATAAATGATGGAACGGATATTCGAAATCAGATCGGAAAGCTCGAACGGTTCACGCACAAGCGTCAATTTACCGCTTTCAATTTTGGACATGTCCAGAACATCGTTAATCAACATCATCAGGTGGCGCGACGAAAATGCAATTTTTGAAAGACAACTTTCAATTTTCGACCTGTCATTTAAAGCCGTTGTCGCAATGGCGGTCATTCCGATGATGGCATTCATCGGCGTCCGGATTTCATGACTCATACGTGAGAGAAACGAACTTTTCGCGTTATTGGCATTCTGTGCATTGACTAGCGCATCTTTAAGGACTTCCTGCGCTTTACGTATTTCCGACAGGTCTGAAATAACCAGAATATAACGATTGCCGGAATCTTCATTTTTTTCACGGACTGGATAAAGGCTGACCAACATCCATGAAACCTTCCCCGAAATAGGATTTTTCAACTGGACTTCATGTAAAACCGGTTCGGTGAATGTTTGGGCATCCACTAATTGCTGAATGAGGCCCATATTTTCTGAAACGCATAAATCAGCCAGCTTTGTCGGAGCACGTTTCAAATCATCATGGTCGAGACCCAGGATACGTAAGGCATTATGGGAAACATACTCTACTTTACCAAGTCGCGAATTGAACAGCATGAAAACATTCTCAACATTTTCTGCAATGACTCTCAAAATATTGTCGTGGAAGTGTCGTTCCCTCAAATTTTTTGCCGCCCTTCGTTCGAGGAGAAATGCCAGAGCAATTATCAGTAGCAATAAAGAAAGTGAAACAATAATGCTGAAATAAACGAAAAAGGCGGATTTTTCGGCTATTTCCCGTCTTTTGATTTTCGTGTAATCGATAATTTTCAATATTTTCCGGTCGACATTCACATAATGTTTCACCATGTCGCCATAAACATAGTCATTGAGACTGACTTTTCCAGAAGCCATTTCAAGAACTATTTCCTGCTGCTGATACAGCTTTTTTAATGACGTCTTTATCTCGGTGACGTTTTGGTAGGGTCCCTGAAAATATGAATCAAGATAGGCCAGGTTCTTTTCAATTTCCTTTTTGCCTTTAGCCAGTTCCTCTCTGACCAGTTTGATGTTCTTTACTGAAGTATCACTTGTCAATCGTCCCAACGCGACTTCCATGTGGGAGAGGTTTTTTCTCATTTCATGCGAATTGGAAGCGATTTCCAGAGGATACTTGTCGTGATTGTCCAGATTTTCATTCAGCTTGAATGCACTGAAGATAAAAACGGCTGAGAAAATCACAGCAAACACGATCGCACTGATAACTGCCACTGTGCCGTAATAATTTTGGCGTTCTTTTTTAAAATGTTTAAACATTTTCAGATGCCTTTGCCAACGTGAAGGCAAGCAAGTGATAAGTAAATTCGTTAACAAGCTTGCTCATATTATACTTTATCTTCGTATTTCTTGCTGGCAAGTTTCTGAAATGCCTTATTCTTCCCTGGATGAAGCCATCCCTGATTTGTAAAAGCGATCATTTTGATCATGTTTCGCTTGCGAAAATGTAAAATTCATTATTATTTACCTTCATAATTACAAGGATGATGCATGATTTCTTTGTTACAACGGGTCAGCGAAGCAAGTGTCGCGGTTGATCACCAGGAAATCGGACGAATCGGAAAAGGATTGTTAATCCTTTTATGTGCCGAAAAAAACGATACCGAAAAAGAAGCGGATGTCCTTTTAAACCGATTGCTCGGCTATCGAGTCTTTTCTGATGAAAACGACAAAATGAACCTGTCAGTCACGGCTATTGGCGGCGAACTGTTGATCGTTCCCCAATTCACACTGGCAGCAGATACAAAATCGGGAACGCGGCCATCCTTTTCTCCCGCAGCACCGCCCGATATCGGGAAAAAGCTGTTCGACTATTTCGTCACTCAGGCAAAACTGAAACTGCCCGGCGTACAGACGGGTCAGTTTGGTGCCGATATGAAAGTATCCCTGACCAATGACGGACCAGTCACGTTCTGGCTGGATACGTCTCGAAAATAATTTGGAAATCCGCTTTCATCTGGCAAAATAACATTATCTTTTTTTACCATCGGATTATCAGGAGCTAATATGAAACTCTGGAGCAACTCTTTTCAGGATGGTGCAGTCATTCCGTCACAATTCGCTTTCTGCAAAATTGACCCGGTTACACATGCTGCCATGTCGGACAATATAAATCCCCAGTTTCAATGGAGTGATTTGCCCGCCGGCACCCGCTCCCTGGTACTGATATGCCATGACTATGACGTTCCGTCCAAAGGTGACGATGTCAATCAGGAAGACAAAATTGTCCCGACTGATCTGCCCCGTGTGGATTTCTATCATTGGGTCATGATCGATCTGCCTGCCTCGACGAAGTCCATTTCCGAAGGCGAATTCTCAAATGGCATTACCGCTCGTGGAAAAAGCGGCCCGGTTACTCTTCATGGAGCCCGTCACGGCATTAACGATTACACAGGATGGTTTGCAGGCGACAAGGACATGTCTGGCGATTATTATGGTTACGACGGCCCATGCCCCCCATGGAACGATTCTATCCCACATCATTATGTTTTCACGCTTTATGCTCTGGATACGGATAAATTGTCACTGTCAGGCCGTTTCACCGGTCAGGATGTACTCGCTGCGATGAAAAGACACATTCTGGACAAGGCCAGCATTACCGGCGTTTATTCACTGAATCCTGCCGTGAAGTTGCCTGCCTGAAGAAATGGACAAATCGACTGACATCCTGATCATTCGTCATGGGCAAACGGCCTGGAACAAAAAGAAGCGCTTGCAGGGACACAGCGATATTCCCCTGAATGAAGAAGGCCGCCTGCAGGCAGTCACTCTTGCAGAAACCTTGCAAAACGAGCCTCTGGATGCCATTTTTTCCAGTGATTTGCAACGGGCACGGCAAACGGCGAACGAAATCGCCCGCTGCCATCAATTGCACGTCAAGATCGACAAGTCGCTCCGGGAGCGCTGTTATGGCATATGCGAAGGCATGATGTCTGATGAAATCAAGGCGGCTTACCCCAATTTATATGAAGCATGGTACGCCGCCGATCCGGATCTTTTCTTTCCGGACGGAGAGAGAAAAACGGAAAGCCCGCGCCAATTCCATCATCGTGCGTCTAACGCCATTTTCAATGTCGCTGCCCGATATACAGGTAAAAAACTTGCCATCGTTACGCACTTCGGCGTCATCGAGACAGCTTTTCGCATTGCACGTAATATCCCTCTTGGAACACGATGTCCCTTGCCGGTCCTGAATACCAGCATCAACCGTTTCAGATTCACTGACGGGAAACTTGAACTACTGACATGGGGTGAATCCGCTCATCTGGAAGAAGCCAGTAAACCTCCCGTCGATTATTACAAACATTTTTGACGCGCATATTTGCCTGTTTTTTAGGCACACCTTTTGGTAAAATACTCCTTTTTTCCTACCGTCATCATGCAGATAGGCTCTTACGCCCTCTCCAACAATCTTATTGTCGCTCCGATGGCCGGTATTACAGATCGTCCTTTCCGCCAGTTATGCAAAAAACTGGGTGCCGGATATGCCGTGTCTGAAATGGCCGCTGCCAATCCCTTGCTACGTAACACACTGAAAAGCCGCAGAAGGATTATTCATGAAGGGGAAGTCGAGCCTCGTGCTGTCCAGATCGTCGGCTCCGATCCGGCCACGATGGCCGACAGTGCACGTTATAACGTCGATCAGGGTGCCCAGATTATTGACATCAATATGGGATGTCCTGCCAAAAAAGTCTGCAATAACTGGTGCGGTTCAGCACTTTTGCAAAATGAACCGCTCGTTGGACAAATACTGGAGGCCGTGACAAGCGCCGTCTCCGTCCCGGTCACCTTGAAATTCCGGACCGGATGGGATCGTTCCCATATCAATGCCCCTGAAATCGCGAAAATAGCCGAGTCTGCCGGAATTGCCGCTCTGACCCTGCATGGCAGAACCCGTGAAGATGCTTACCGTGGACAAGCCGAATACGATACGATTGCCGAAGTCAAATCCCTGGTATCCATTCCCGTTGTCGCCAATGGCGATATCGATTCTCCCGAAAAAGCCAAAGCCGTTCTGGAAAAGACAGGCGCTGACGCCATCATGATCGGTCGTGCCGCTCAGGGGAAGCCCTGGATTTTCCGCGAAATCGATTATTTTTTGAAAAATGACGCATTTTTACCACCTCCCGATTTCAATGAAATCCGGCAGATTGTGCATGAGCATTTACAGGAACACTACGGGTTTTATGGCGAAGCTGTCGGTGTACGTACCGCCCGTAAACATATCGGATGGTATTCAAAAAATCTTCCGGATGGAGAAAAATTGCGCACAGTGGCCAACCATGCCCAAACATGCGAAGAACAAATAAATGAAGTCGATCGCTTCTTTATGACTCTACTTCAACGCCCGTAGCGGTTACAATAACGTAATATTTGAAAATCTGATTGGCCGATGGGTGGCGAATCACCCGTCGATGGAAATAGACATGAGCAAAGAGCATATTCAGGATGTCGTCCTGCAAAGTTTACAGGAATATTTCAAGGATCTGGACGGTCAGAAGCCTACCGACATTTATAACATGATCATGCACACGGTTGAGAAACCGGTTCTGGTTGCGGTCATGGCTCATGCAAAGAACAATCAGTCCCATGCAGCCGAAATACTCGGCATCAACAGAAACACTCTTCGTAAAAAATTGCTTGAACACAAATTGCTGTAAAACCGTTTTTCGGGCTTAACTTCCATCGTTATTTACCAAACTCATCATGATTCAATCTGCTTTAATATCCGTCTCCGACAAAACCGGACTTGTCGAATTTGCCAAAGAACTGGCTGCAATGAATGTCTCCATTCTTTCCACTGGCGGAACAGCTGAATTGCTTAAAAAGAACGGTATTGCCGTAACCGAAGTCGCCGATTACACGGGTTTTCCTGAAATGATGGACGGTCGCGTCAAAACCCTGCACCCGAAAGTCCATGGCGGCATTCTGGCAAGACGCGACATGGCTTCCCATATGGACGCTATCAAAAAACATGGCATCAATACGATTGACATGGTAGTCGTCAACCTGTATCCGTTCCAGCAAACGGTTGCAAAAGAAGATTGCACACTGGAAGACGCGATCGAGAACATCGATATCGGTGGCCCTGCCATGCTGCGTTCGGCCGCCAAGAATTACAGGGATGTCGCGGTCGTTTGTGACCCGGCCGATTATGCAGGCATCATCGCGGAAATGAAAAAAAACGATGGCAGCCTGTCGACT
>JAHYZB010000001.1 GCA_019424645.1 Oxalobacter formigenes | reverse complement strand
CGGCCTGTTGTTGCTCTCTCAATATTCTGGCCTGTTCCCTTTCCTGTTCGCGCCGTTTTTTATCGGCTTCTCTCTCCAGTGCACGGTTTTGTTCAACGGGGTCATAACTGCCGGAATACATGTTTCCTATGGAACTGAAGAAATCATCGTCTTCTACGCTCATGGTTTTCTCCTGTTTATGAAAAAAGCCTTCCGGTTCATGTTCTGTGGCGGGAGGCTTCTGAAATAAAAAAAGGCCTTTCCAAAGGAAAGACCTGAAAAATGGGCGCATGTCGCCCGTCTCTTTTACTTATACAGGATAAACGCTCTTCGGTCAGCTATGGCATTCGCTTTGTTGCGTCATTCCTGCGACACGGGTGAGCCTGAACGGGCGAAAAGCATCACGACGGCAATTCCGAAAATGGCGCAAAACGCCCCGGTCGCAAATACCGAGGGATACCCCAGCGATGTGGCGAGCATTCCTGTTACCGGCCCGGTCGCCGCATAGGCGACATCCTGAAACGCGGCATACCCGCCAACTGCCGTGCCACGTACCTGTATTGGCACCCGTTTGACCACTTCCACCCCAAGCGCCGGGAACATGAGCGAACAGCCGCAACCGGCGATCATCGCCCCTGCCAGTGCCATCCACGGCCCTGTCGCCGCCCAGATAATCATCAGGCCGATCGATTCAACCAGCAGCGACACCATCGCCACCCTGATCCCGCCCAGTTTGTCCGGCAAATGCCCGAATAAAAGCCGTACGCCCACAAAGGCCGCGCCAAAGCATGAGAGGGTCAAGCCTGCATGCGCCCATCCGTACGACTCGAATAAAAGCGACATGAACGTGCCGATCACGGCAAAGCCCGCTCCCTGCAAGGCCAGCGCCAAACCCGGCTGCCAGACCAGTTTCGCGACGGACAAAAGCGAAACTTTCATGCCGCCGGTCGGTTCCGTCGGACGGAGCCTGCAATCCACCAGAAGCGCTATCAGCGGCAAAATCATGGTAGAAACCCCCAGCGCGACAAAACCGAAATGATGGTTCAATAACAAACCCAAAGGCGCGCCTGCAGCCAGTGAGCCATAGATTGCCATCCCGTTCCATGACATGATCTTGCCGGACTTCGTTGGCCCGATCAGGCCAAGCGCCCAGGCGAAATTGCCGGAAATCAGCAGAGATTCGCCCACTCCCAGCAAAAGCCGCCCGACAATCAGTATGCCGTAACGCCCCATATCCGACACCGGCAACAGGGCAGAAAGCAGGTAGGCCACCCCCGCGACTGAACAAATCAGCATGCCTTTTATCGTTGTCTGTTTCGCGCCCTTGCTATCAGCCATACGACCGGAAAAGGCACGCGAGAATACCGTGGCAAAAAACTGGCAACCGACCGCGACGCCAACAAGAGTATTGGAAAAACCCAGATCGTTATAAACGAAAAGCGGGATGACGGGCAGCGGAAGCCCGACGGTCAGATAAGTGAGGAAAATAGCGAAGGTGAGGAAACCGAGATGGCGATTCTCTTCGGAAACACGAATGGATTTGTCTGGAGACATGATCGTAAAAAAAGAAAAACAGCTTATCCAAAACCGGGAACGACCAACGCGATGGATGTGTGCCCGGCGCGTCCCAATCTGTCAAACAGCATTTCTTTCTTCCCGTTTCCCTGTCGGTTCCATCCGGAAGAAGCCGTTATGAGATGATTATAATGTACAAACCGCCCCAAAATCTACCCGCGTCCGGAACCAGTCTGGCTGCTTTCCCCTTCAATCAGCCGGAAATGAAAAAAGGCGGCATCATGCCGCCTTTTCATGAAACTGAAATGGCCAATCAGAATTTGTGCGTGATACCGAACTGGACGCCGGTCATCGAATCATTGGCAGCACCATTGCTGTTATAGACCGAACCGACATACTCGTTACTGCTGTCGACATACACGACATTGGCGTAAAGCTGGGTGCGTTTGGACAGATCGTAGCCATAACCCAGCGCATACTTGTTGGCATGACCGTCGTGCGGCGAATTGTCCAGCTTGCCACGGTTGTACGAGGCGATCAGAAGATTCGGCCCGATCCGGTATTGCAAACCAGTGAGCCATTCCTTCTGGTTTCCGCGCACGGCGTAAAAGTCTCCCAGCGACTTGAACGTGCTCTGTTCATATCCGAGGAATAACTTCAAATCACCGATCCTGTACGTTCCGCCCGCATTCCAGACAAAAGACCGGTTTGAATCCGCCTTCAGCTCGTAATTGGCAACCAGAAGCAGGGGACCGTTGTCAAGCATGAGATTGACGGCATACCCGTCATTGCCGTACTGGCTGGCGAACTGTTTCAAAAGCGTATCGCCGTGATGGTCACTGCCCAGTGTATAGGTCACGCCGACAGTCGCGCCGGAAAAGGACGGGCTGTCGTACCGGACAGTATTGTTCACGTACATGGAATACAGATAATTGTAGACCGAAAAGGAAGAAACGATACCGTTCTGATCGAAAGGGTCGACCATCGTGAACGAATTGGCCGACATATTCGGTACCCGACCCAGACGGACATGACCCCAGTTTCCTTTCAGGCCGACGTCGGCCATCCCTGTCCATTCCGTCTTGCTTTTGTCACCCAGACTCTGGCGCAGCCCCTGATCCCAGCTGTAATTGCCGGTCAAGGTTCCGTCATTGATTCTGAAACGCTGCAACAACTCGAAAGTCGCCTTCATGCCGCCGCCGAGGTCTTCAGTACCATTCAGGCCAATCCGGCTCATCGTGAAGCTGCCCATTCTGGCATCCGATCCGGATTCCTTGATGATCCCTGTATCCGCAATACCGTAAAGTTGAATTTGCGTCTGTGCCATGGCGGCACCGGAAAATAGCCCGGAAATCATCAGGGCGGCAAGTAATTTTTTCATGTCCTGTCTAAAGAAGTGAATGGAAAAGAGCTATTGCAAAAGCAACGATTTTAACAGAACCCGACCTGAAAGCCCCTCAAACAGAGCTCATTCGACAAAAAATCAGGCCATTCTGTATCGCATCTGCACCAATGTTCATGCCGGATTTTGTACCGATATTTCGTGCAACCGGGCATACCAATTACGAAACCCGGGAAAAAGACTATAAAAATGGCGTTTATCGCATTCAAAACGAAAAACGCCAAAAATATTTCCTGAAACTGTTTATCCGGCCTGAAAACAGCAGGCGTTCATCCCGCCCTTTTCAGCCGAAATGGATATCACCCGATATCAGAACTTGTGGAGGATACCCATCTGGATACCCGACATGGATTCACTGGATACCCCATTGTCGTTATAGAGCTCCCCGACTTCTGCATTGCTGCTCTTGATGAAGACCAGATTGGCATACAGACGCGTACGCTTGGACATGTCATATCCATACCCCAGCGCATACTTCCATGCATGTCCGCTTTTAATCGTCGATGAGTCTATTTTCGCCCAGTCAACAGAACCCAGTATGGAATGCTGTCCCATCTGGTATTTCATGCCGGCCAGAAATTCTTTCTGGTCACCCGTCTGGCGCAGGGAAGTGTAGTTACCCTGGAGCGCCTTGAAAACGGTCTGCTCATAGCCGGCATACAACTTGAGATTGCCGAAATCATACGTAGCGCCCAGATCCCAGACCCATGACTTGTTCGAGTCCGGCTGTCTGCTCACCAGACCGAAAAGCATCAGGGGACCCTGATCGTATTTCACGAGGCCGGCAAGGCCGTCATTGCCGTTTTTCCGGATAAACCGTGCCAGGTCTGACTCCCCATGACTGTCGGAACCGAGGGAATAGGTCGCGGCAAAACCGAGCCCCTTGAATTTCGGACTGTCGTAACGGATCGAATTGCTCTGATACTTGTGCGCAACCAGATTATGGACAGCAAACGAGGCGACGATACCGTTCTGTTCAAACGGATCGATCGTTGTGAACGTTTCCACAGCGATACCGTGAATCCGGCCGAGACGGACATGGCCTAACCGGTTATTGGCAAGCCCGACGACCGCCTCACCATTGAAAAGCATCGGCTTGTCATCGCCCAGCTCCTTGCGCAGGTTCTGATCCCAGCGGAAGTTACCGGATTTCGTGCCATTGATATTGAAACGTTCTTCCAGCAAAAACGTGGCCTTGTTGCCATTGCCAAGATCTTCCTGCCCGATGAATTTCAGACGGGGAGCCATAAAGCTGCCCATCGAGGCATCGGAACCGGATTCCTTGATAAAACCCGCATCGAGATTGCCGCGGAGCTGGACAAAAGACTGGGCCGAAGCGGCACCGGAGAAAAGACCGAATGCGATCAGGGCGGCAAGCGTTTTTTTCATAGGGATGTCAAAAGGGAAAAGATAAACAAAATGTGTAAAAAATTGTAACAATTCTTACAAAAATGTGTCCTTACGGCAATTGTTTTTTTGCCTTTTGGCAAGAAATTAAACAGGAAGTGAATAAAAGAAAGTCTGATGTTGTTTTCAGACGAAAAGAAGTGAACCGGACAGAAAACTTGACAGATGGAAAACAAAAAAGGGATACCGTCTTTTCCGATGGTATCCCCTCATGTCTGATTTGATGTTTGTTTCGTTTGGCCTAGCCCCGGGAAATCTCGCGGCCGGTTATAGTGCTTTGCTCCAGATACGGATCGTCCTGCATCATGTAATTTTTAAGGTAATCGGCCACGCCCTCTTCAAGGGAATGAAACGGCACGTCGCATTTGAGCCGGTCGAGCCAGCCCATATCCGCCTCGGTAAAATACTGGTATTTTCCCTTTAATGCATCCGGCATCTCGAAGTATTCGATCACAGGATCTTTGCCCATAGCAGCATAGACGGCACGGGCCAGATCGTTCCAGGTTCTTGCCTTTCCCGAACCGATATTCAGGATGCCGTTGGCCTTCGGATTCTGCAACAGCCAGTAAAGGACGTTGACACAATCCTTCACATACACAAAATCACGCGTCGATTCACCGTCCCCGTACTCAGGCCGGTCAGATTTGAAGAGGCGGATCGGCAAGCCCTTTGTGATATCGCCGAACACCTTGGCAATCACACTCTTCATATCGCCCTTGTGATACTCGTTCGGGCCATACACGTTAAAGAACTTCACACTGGCAATACTGTCGAGCCGACGTTCCCGGTATGCCCACAAATCAAAAAGCTGCTTCGAATACCCGTAGGCATTCAGGGGTTTTAACTGGACGGTCGTGCTGATGTTGTCTGAAAAGCCAAGCGAGCCGTCCCCATACGTCGCGGCACTGCTGGCATTGATGAAACGGATGCCCCTGTCCATCGCGCACTTGCAAAGCAATTCACTGAACTTCACGTTATTTTGCATCAGGAAATCGACGTTCCTTTCAGTGGTCGCAGAACAGGCACCCATATGGATAATGCCCTCCACCTTGGGTGGCAAGCGGTTCGCTTCCAGCATCTTGCGGAATTCGTCGCGGTGCATGTAATCGGTATAGCGGCGGTTGACCAGATTGCGCCATTTTTCACTCGACGCCAGATTATCGACCACCAGAATATCGTCGATATTTTCCTCATTCAGCTTCCAGATCATGGCACTGCCGATAAAACCGGCGCCGCCCGTAACGATATACATACAATTTCTCCAGACAAAAAAAACGCATCAGAATGTCCCTGAAAACCCGATTTCATCAGGAAAAACCTGACTCAGGAAACTTGCCGGACTATTTTAACCCTTTATAAGCGAAAAAAATCGCCAGCAATTGAAATCCAAAATTGGAATACAGAAAATAGTGCCTCCAGTCAACAAACGGCAAGCGTTCTCTGCATCAAACCGTAAATGACACTACAATTGACTATCGTTCCTTTTCAGAAAAAAGGGAATCGAAACTTGTGGCGTCATTTGCATGTCAAAAACCTGCATGCACGCGTGAGAAACGAAACTGTTTCGGCAAGTGAATTTTTACGGGATATTCCATCCAGACACAAACAGTCAACAAAGCAGAGAAAGGAAACGCCATGATCAAAAAATTCATCTCCGCCACCCTGGGCGTCACGGGTCTTGCCGTCCTGATCGTTACCTCCGGCATCATGTGCGCCATGAATACCGCACAGGCGCAGTATGTTGGCCCGAACCAGACACAAACCTATACCACCGTTTCCCAGATCCTGAAAAATCCGGTCGATGACCAGTATTTCCATCTGAAAGGCAAAATCACCGCCAAACAGGGTCATGAGAGATATACCTTCACCGACAGCACCGGTTCGATCCGCGCTGAAATCGACGATGACCGCTTCATGGGCGTCCAGGTCGGCCCGAACTCCATCGTTGAAGTCTGGGGCAAGGTCGACACCAGCCGCACCAAACCTGTCAAAATCGACGTCAAACGCCTGACCGTCGTCAAATAATTCAGGCCAATCCATTCCTGAAGAGGCAGAACCGTTCTGCCTCTTCAGTGTAACCGTATATCAACAGAGAACGGGCATATCGAACCTTCGCCATATTGCCTGCCCTTTCTGCCTCGGGTATCTCCCTGTTTATTCACATTACAACTGAGCTGAATCACCGCTGCCAATTGCCAAGCGGCCCTTTTTCGGCTACATTGCCGCGTCGTCCTGAATTTCAGGGCATAAACGTTTGTAAACCCCGTCACAAACCGGCACTATTGTGAGACCATCCCTATACTACGACGCGCGCCTGAAAGGCGTCATCCTGACCGCCAGTGGCGAACGTTTCGTCATTGAATACCAGGGCAAAGAACTTTTTCTTCCTGCCGATTCCGCCAATGCGGCCTACTATGACAAAATCCTGAAGCAAAACGAAAAAGAACAAACAGCCCTGATCGGGCTCGTCAGTCAGGTCAGAAAGAAAAACAGCGCCGGAAATTCCCGTCCGCGTGGCTTTTACCGTTTCGATGCCTATCCCGACCAGACACTTGAACGTGCATTCGAACTCGACGATTTCGACTACTTCGGAGAAGACCATAACATGAACTCCATCGGATGGCGCAACGAGACCAATCCAAACGGATTTCTGGCCGCACGCGGCATCATTCCCGGCAAGGAAGGCCGTTTCATCTCCGACAGCACCGAACCGTATACCGTCAACATCCCGTTCGACTTCGTCGAAATCGCCACCCGTTTGAAACAGGACCCCGTCGTCATGCTGAAAAACTTCATGGCCGATGTCTGCCAGCTTCACAGCACGGACGAACTGCCACGGGCAGACGGCTTTAACAGCAAGGGAAGCGAAGCGGAAAAGAAAGCCCGTGAATACCTGAAACAGGCCTACCGGCTCAAAAAAGACACCATCTGAGCGAAAAAGCCGCCGGAGAACCGCCTTTCCGGCAAAACCGGCGTGATCCCTCTCCCCGCCACTCCTTCTCCCACTCCCTTTTGAAAAGCAGAAAATATCAATCCGTCATTCAAACGGGTTATTCTTGCCGGAAAAACAGGCTTCGGCCCCGATTTCCCATAAAACAAAAAAAGGATTGGGCATCCCGGTATTATGACTTCCGTCATCGCATATAAATAAGTGTCGCTTTAAACTGTCACCATCGAAACGGATGAGTCATCCTGTTCACCCAATAAAACGCACCACCTTGATTGGCAATTTCACCTGAAATACAAACAGACAAAGGAGCTTCCCATGATGTCGAAAAAACTGGTCACAGGCCTCTTCGCAGCAGGCCTTTCCATCGGAATGCTGGCCGTATCGTCCACCGCAAGCGCCCAGTACATCGGCCCGACCCGCGTCGCGCCGACAACCGTCAACAAAGTCCTCAAAAGCCCTGTTGACGACCAGTACGTCCTGCTCTCCGGAAAAATCACGTCCCAGGTCAGCAAGGACAAATACATGTTCACCGACAAGTCCGGCTCGATAGTCGTGGAAATCGACAATGAAGTCTTTGCCGGGCGTCAGGTCGGTCCTGACACACAGGTTGAAATCTGGGGCAAAGTCGACAAGGACATGTTCAAGGAACCGAAAATCGACGTCAAACGTCTGGGCATTCCAAATCAAACCAAATAAGCGGTTTGCAAAAACGTTTGAATTTTTTCAAACAATCGTGATCCAACCATTCCATGGATTGATATTGGAAAGGAGAACATCATGATCAAAAAAGGATTGGGAATTGGCTTTGGCGTCGCATTTGCCGCCCTGCTGATCGCGTCCAGCGTCGTGTGTGCCATCAACACCACCGCTTCGCCGTACGTCACCAGCACGCCGCAAATGAAAAACCTGTAAACGCCCTGTCAGGGACAAAACCGTAACAGGAGACAGCAAGGCTACAAAAACGGTGTCAGACGGATTTCGGCAAACATTGACGAAACCCGTCTGATTTTCGGACATACTCCATAATGGAACGGCCATGCCGTTCCATTTTCCGTTTACCGACCAGACACGCATACAAAAAAACAAAGGGCACGCTTGTGCCCTTTTCATTTTA